>DASTKE010000400.1:0-11376 GCA_035716105.1 Ktedonobacteraceae bacterium
CGTATCTACGATATCCTCTTTGAAGACAAGGTGCTGCTGGATACCGATGCCTTTGTGCGCGAGGCGCTGAACACACTGCCGGAGCGACCTATCTCGACCTCGGAACTGCACCACCACCTGGGAACGCAGTTGCTGAAGGCGGGAGTCAAACCTGAGTACTCGGTGCTGGCGCAGGCCGCGCTGTGGAACGTCCCCATCTACACCTCCTCGCCTGGCGACTCGTCGATTGGTATGAATGTGGCTCGTTACGCATTGGAAGGTCACAAGCTGACGCTCGACCCACTGGCCGATGTTAATGAGACGACGGCCATTGTTCATCAGGCCACGCGCAACGGCGTGATTATCCTGGGCGGCGGCAGCCCGAAGAACTTCTACCTGCAAACGCAGCCGCAACTCTGGGAAGTACTCGGCATCCATAAAGGCGGGCATGACTACTTCATCCAGATAACAGCCGACGCTCCTCACTGGGGCGGACTCTCCGGCGCTACACCCTCGGAAGCTGTTTCGTGGGGAAAGATCAAACCCGACCAGTTGAATAGTACGGTGGTGATCTATGGTGATTCTACTATTGCTTTACCTTTGATGACCGCTTATGCAGTTACAAAAGCTCAACCGCGCCCACGAAAAGAGTTGTACACCAAACGCGAGAAGCTGCTTCAGGAGCTAAAGGAAGCGTTTGAGTCTGGTAAGGAGATTCGTCCCTAGCACTCGCTTCTACCTAATAGCAATTACTGCCGACATTAGATGGATGAATGACTTTCATTTAGGTGGAAGGTGGTTGGTTATTAGATACAAGCAACGGATTTCTCTTGTGTATTAGCTTGACAACCTAATGTATAATATGCTTCGGTGTGCAAAAAATTTCTCGCAAAAAGACCGTTTGTGGGGAATGACTGATGGCACCAGGATGTTAGTATATACGCTGCCAGAAGCAGTAGTATGCACAAGGAGGAAATTTCGATGCTTGTTCACTTGATGCTGGAAGTCTACGGCTGCGACCGTGAGCTTTTGAGTAACGAGGCGCTGATTCACCGTGTCCTGGATGAATATCCTGCCCATGTAGACATGGAGAAGGTCAGCCCGGTACACCTGTACGATATTGAAACATCAAATCCATTAGATGCCGGTCTCTCCGGCTTTGTGGTCATCGCGCAGAGCCATATCAGCGTCCATGCCTGGCCTGAATACGGCGAGGTCGATATTGACATCTGTTCCTGCAAGGAATTCAGCCAGGAAGATGCCATCAACTTTGCCAGAGAGATGTTCCAATCCGATGATGTAGAGGCGCATTTTGTGGTGCGTGGCAACCGCTCTCTGCGCCCGGAAAACCCCGACCCTGAGCGGCTGGCCGCTGCCCTCGAAGAGCGCCGCGCCAAAAAAGTCGCTATGGCGGTGCGCTAAGAAGAAGGACAGTATAGACATGGCAGATTCGCTTGTGACCCAGTTTGGTGCGCCGGACGCGCCGTATTGCGATCCGCAAACTGCACGTGTAACGATTATTCCGGCCCCGCTTGAGTATAGCGTGTGCTATATGAAAGGCACAGAACATGGGCCGCAGGCGATTCTGGATGCCTCCAGCCAGATGGAACTTTACGATGAGGAACTGGATTGCTGCCCCATCGAGATTGGCGTTTACACCCGTCCCGCGTTGGACTATAGCGGCATGGATCACGCCGCCGCCCTCAAGGCTACCGGCGAAGCCGTGCGCGAAGTCCTGCAGCGCGGTCAACTCCCTCTGATTCTTGGTGGTGAGCACTCGCTTTCCGCTCCCCCCATCGGCGTCGTGCGCGAATTCTATCCCGATCTGACCGTCGTGCATATCGACGCGCATGGCGACCTGCGCAACGAGTACGAAGGCACGCCGCTCTCGCACGCCTCCATCGAGCGCCGCGTGGTCGAGATGGGCATTCCCCTGACCGAAATCGGCATTCGCAGCTTCAGCCCTGAAGAGGCCGAATTTCTGAAGACGAAGCCGGATGTCTCTATCGTCTGGGCCTACCAGATGGCAAAAGGCAGCGCGAGGATGCCCTGGGAACGCCTCTCACAACACACCTATGTCACCATCGATCTCGATGCCATCGATCCTAGCGAAATGCCCGCCGTGGGTACACCCGAGCCCGGTGGCTTGCACTGGTACGAACTGCTCGATCTCTTCCGTGAGATCAACCGCCGCAGCACCATCGTCGGCATGGACGTGGTCGAACTCTGTCCCATGCAGGGCCAGACCCGCGCCAATTTCCTCGCCGCCAAACTCGTCTACAAGATGATCGGCTACCGCTTCTACGACAAACCATGAAAAAGAGCCTCTCGCATGTCATTCTGAGCGCCGCGAAGAATCTCCGTGAGCTACTTGGTCGAGCGAACCGACACCAGATTCTTCGCGGCGCTCAGAATGACACGTCTGGGCCCGTTTTTTCTGGCAAGCCATAATCATATAAGATAAAAGGCGCTTCCCCTGGTGAAAATATGGCCCTCTCCGGTACAATAGATGCAAGGGATATACTCCAATTGTTAGGAACGCTATGAATAAGAATGTATGGGCGCAATGATGGATATTGACACATTTATGCGACGGCGCGTTGCCGTAGGGGCCGATCAATCGGCGGTGGGCACGATAAATCGGCCCCTACGGGGTGTTCGTCGTTACTTTATACCCATAAATTTCACTCTCGTTTTATTGGTAGCACTGCTCACGGCCTGTTCTACTCCTGGCAGTAGCACTCAGGCGAAGCCGACGAGTGTGAGCAAGGCGCTGCCGGTGAATAATGGCACGATTACGTATAGCACCAACCCGCAGGATGTGCTAATACGGACGTTTCGCGGGGGTGGCAATTTTGGCACATTGGAGATCAGCCCGGAGGTGAGCATCTATGGCGATGGCAGCTATATCCTCGGTTCAGGCTATCAGATGCGCGCAGGGCAGTTGAGCGCGGACGAACTGCAACAATTGCTGCACACGCTTGTTGGCAGCGATGGTTTGCTCAGTATGAACCGGCAGCAGTTCTCGGATACACCCGACCAGAACGCTACTTTGTTGGAACTTTCCCTCAATGGCAAGCATTACGAATACGTGTATGGTACTTTTGGCACGCTTTCTGACTCAGAGACACCACAGGATTTAGCGGAATATCACCGGCTGGATGCCGCGCTCACCTCCATTACCAACGCGCTGACAGAGCCGACGCATCCCTACACCAGCGAGAACATGGTGTTGCTCGTCCACCAGGATTTCAGCGCAGATCCAACTCAGAACTTTCCTTCCTGGACATTTCCCGATTTCACCCTCAACCAGGCCGCGACCTACGAGTGCGGAGCCACCCCGGCTGACGAGACAGGCCCCAATGCCGATACTGGCTGCCTGACCTATACCGTTCCACGCAATGCCGTACTACTAACGGCAGCCCAGCAGCGAGCGATAAGCAGTTTGCTCAAAAACCAGCATGGCGTCTTCCTTGAGCAGGGTCTCTATTACGCCGTTGACCTGCGCTACCTGCTGCCTGATGAGCAGCCCAACAAGATGCTTGCCATGTTCGGCAGCCAGGAGTTCACCTACACCGGCGTGCCACTCAAAAGCGGCCCCATTCCGCAGGCTACGCCCACGCCTTGAGAGGAATACCGTAGGGGCGATGCCTTGAGGCCGTCCGCCGTCGGCAGAGGTCGGCCATCACGGGCGTCCGTCTCCGTCCCCCGGACGGCCTCAAGGCATCGCCCCTACGACTTCTGGTTCCGCTCAAAACAGGCGTGGTGCATATCAATGCGTTGTGGTATAATAACAGGGACGCGACCCCTTGCAGTTGCCAACATCAAAGCGCGTCGAGAGAATGACAGTGGGTGCGGAATGACTGGCGGGAGGTAACACAGACATCTATCCTATCTGTCCACCAATTTAAAACACAGCCCCCATGGGACAGCCTGAAAGGAATTATGACCAGAGATTTTGACAAACCACGGCGTGAGCGAAACGATATGCGCCCATATGATCGCCGTCAACAGCCCTCTAGCAGGAGCGCAGAAGAACATTCTGCCCGTCCTGGCCGCCCTCGCCTCAATCGTGAAACAGTCGACCGGGCATGGGAAAATGGCGCCCCAACAAAACATGCCGACTATCACCCACGAAATACTGGCAATACCCCGCGTTCCGGTCGGCCCTACGGTCAAACACCGCGCCCCTCTGGATCAAATGGTCGCTATAGCAATCGACGCGAGGATGACTATCATCGCGAGCCTGACCGATATGAGCGCCGCCCGAACCCGAATAGCTATTCCAGGACGCCTGGAAACCGTTCTCGTCCCTATAATCCACGAGAGCGCAACTTTGCAGATCAATCCTATGGCGAGCGGCGCGAGTATGGTTCAGGTTCCCGTCCCAGCTATCGAGGCAACAACGCCGGGCGCTACAACAACCGCAACACCGGCCCTTACAATGACCGCGCACCACGTGGTCGCTATGATGAGCGAAAAGAGCAGGGATACACCAGCAGGTATGAGCAGCAGGGGAATCGCGATGCGCGTCCCCCGCGCTATACCACTCGCGAGCAGCGACCATATCGCGGTGGCCAGCAGTACGAATCACAGGAAACACGCAGACCCTACAGACGCAACAATAGCTCCAATGAACAGGAGCAATTTGAAGGGGATTATGAGCAGTTTGGCGCGAGAGAAAACCGGCCTGCACCTCGTCGCTACGAGCGCAGGCAGCCGGAAGAGAGACCGGTGACACGGCTTCCCGATGGCCGCGTGCTTAAAGGGCCCCGTCCGGTACAACGCAAAAATGCTCGCTTTTGGACAGAGGTGGGCGAAAATACCGACGAACTGGTTCAGCAGGTTCACACGGAGCCGAAAGTCACGGAACAGCCTGCTGATGGTGAGTTCGAAGCCGGGCAGAAACAGCCAAAAGCAAGGGCAACCCGCAAAGTACAAAAATCTGCCGCTGGCACCACGCCGCGGGAGAAAAAAGCGGGAGCCAGGAAAAGAGCGGTCAGCAGTACATCGTCTGATGCGCCAAGACCCTCTCAGCGCGGCTTTAAATGGCCAACATCATAAGCACATTCATGTGCGCTATGCCTGCTTGTTCAGATTGGACAGGCAGGCATAGCTTCCTAAGAAACGTTCGGTCAGTTGATCGAAAAGCCTGGATGTTTTTTTGGGCTATCAGGTGAGACTCATGCTCTATCCCAGTTACCTTCATTTGTATGAAACAGGCGAGCTAGCGGAACGGGCCGAGGCCGCGTGGGAAATCCTGCGCAGTTGCACCATCTGCCCGCAAAACTGTCGCTGCAACCGCATTGCCGGCAAGACCGGTGTCTGCCATTCCGGTACTGAAGCGATTGTCGCGTCCTGGAATGTGCATCGTCGCGAGGAACCGCCTATTAGTGGCACTCGCGGTGCTGGCACGATCTTCTTCGGCTACTGCCAGGCACGCTGCACCTATTGCCAGAACTTCCCGCTCAGCCAGGGTGGCCTCGGCCATCGTGTGGGGCCAGAACGGCTGGCGGACATGATGCTCTACCTGCAAAAAAAACGCTGCCATAATCTCGACCTGGTCACACCCACACACTTCGTCCCGCAGATTCTGGCCGCGCTGGTCATCGCGTCTGGCAAAGGTCTGCGGCTGCCACTGGTGTATAACTGCGCGGGCTATGAGAATATGGAAACGCTGAGGTTGTTGGATGGTGTGGTCGATATCTACCTGCCCGACGCCAAATATTCCGATAACAAGCACGCCCTGCGCACCTCAAAAATGCCGCGCTACGTTGATTATAATCAGGCGGCGCTCAAGGAGATGTATCGCCAGGTTGGTCCGCTGCAACTCGACGAGGAAGGTATCGGACGGCGCGGACTGCTCATCCGGCATCTTGTCATGCCCGAAGATATCTCTGGCACCCGCGAAGTGCTGCGCTGGATCGCCGAAGAGCTTGGGCCGGATACACCTGTGAGCCTGATGGATCAATACTTCCCAGCCTGGAAAGCGGTCAAGGATCCCATTCTGAACCGTCGCCTGAGCTGGTCTGAATACCGTACCGCACTGGACGCACTGGATGAATTCAATTTGACGGCAGGCTATGTCCAGGAAGATCTGTTAGAACTGGATACAACGTCTTCTGTCTAGACAGGAGGAATGCATACCCTTCCCTTGTACTGGTGAAGCCGTGCTATAATCTGACTGGGTTAGATCACAGAGCATGTTTTCGGAGGCGGTGTATGTACATCTATGTACGAGCCGCCTTTCTTTATATGCCTCTGTTCCAGACAGAAAACCACTCTGCGACACGGGGACAGTACGCCTGAAATGGAGAATATATGATGAACGATACGGCCACGTTGAGCCGACTTTTTGCCGGTATCCAATCCGATCTCGAAAAAGTAGATGTTACCTTTGAGGAACGCGCCACCTCCGGGCTGGATATCCTCAACTCGGCATCAATGCATGCGCTTGGATCGCCCGGCAAACGTCTGAGGACAGCACTTACCTTACTTTCAGGCAAGTTGAAATCGTACCATTTTGAGAAATTGCTCCCCCTAAGCGTTGCCTTTGAAATGGTTCACCTGGCAACGCTTATTCATGATGATATTGTCGATAACGCGAGCACACGGCGCGGCAACCCGACCGTCAACGCGATCTGGGGCGATAACATCGCCATCCTGCTCGGTGACTACTACTTCGCCAAAACGGCGGGCCTGATCGCCGACATCAACGATAACCGCGTCGATCATCTTTTCTCCGATACTGTCGCGACCGTCTGCGAAGGCACCATCCTGGAGATGATGACGGCGGGACGCATCGACCTCACGCTTGATTCGTACTACGACAAGATCAGTCGCAAGACCGCTTGTTTGATGGCGGCTTGCTGCAAAGGCGGAGCCATCGTCAGCGCGGCCACGGACGAGGAAATTGAGCACCTGTATGATTACGGGATGAATCTGGGCATAGCCTTCCAGATCATCGACGACGTATTGGACTACACGGAAGATCAGACCACCATCGGCAAGCCCGCTGGAAACGACCTGCGGCAGGGCATGGTCACGCTTCCGCTGATCTATGCGCTGCAGGAACAACCGCAAAATGGACACTACCAGCGAGTGCAGAGTCTACTGAACAATTCAACGACGCACAAAGATGAAGATGTGCTCGCTGTTGTGGACTGGGTCACTACCGGGGACAGCATAGAGCGTTCATTTTCATCTGCCAACGCCTTCGCGGACAAAGCTCGCCAGGCACTCTACACCTTCCCTCCCTCACCGGATCGGCAGACGCTCGACGAACTGATCGATTTTGTGGTGACGCGCAGGCACTAAAACAGAACACAGCCTGGACAAAGGCCACAACATATGAGAGTTACGGCCTTTGTCCAGGCTGTGTTCTGTTTGTACGCTCTTCTCTAGAAACTAGAAAAACCCGTGTGCGAGCGCAACCAGAATGATCAGGCCAAGCAAGAACAGACCTACCCAGATACCGGCCCCAACCATATCATTGCCCACAGGCATGGGAGGAAGTTCCTCCGGGCGCGGCAGGAGCGATTTGCGCTCTTCCTCCTCGGCAGGAGCAATCGATTGAAATGCCTGTGCGACGGTGGCCTGCACGCTCTGGGCGGAATTATCACCAGGTTGCCGACTTTCGGGCATGTGTGGCTGCGGCCTGAAGGTTGGCTCGGGCCGTTGTCCACTGTTGGGAACGAGTGTGCTGCTCACCGAACGCATCGCCAGCAAATCCTGGCGTAGCTCCGAGGGCCGCTGGTAACGCTGGCTGGAGATTGGGCGCAGACCTTTCCCCAGAATAGCATCCAACTGCGCTGAAACGTTTTGATTGATGCGTTGGGCCTGCGGAATACTCCCGCTCACTCCGGCTGGCGCGCTTCCCGTCACAGTATGGTAGGCCGTTGCCAGCAAAGCATAGAGATCGGTACGCGCATCGATGAGACCACGCACGAACTCCGGCGCGGTATAAGCGGAGAGGCGCGTGCGGTCAATGCCAGAGACGAACTGGGTTGCGCCGCCAGCCAGCACGATGGAGAAATTGGTAAGCATAAACTGTGGGCCATGACGGCTGATGACGATATGCTCCGGGCGAATAAGGCCATGCACCAGCGGGGGCGATTGCTGGGCCAGCAACTCCAATACCTCAGTCATCTGGAGGCAGCATTCGATGACATCTTGTTCCTGCATCGCCCGGCCAGTACGCCGCATACGCGCCATCAACGATTCACCCTCGATAGGTTCAAATACAAAGAAGTTTCGCCCCTGGTCGCTAAATGCATCCCACAGCGTCGGAATATGGGGATGCCGTCCAACTGCGGTCAGCGCCATGGTGGCTGTCCGCAGCGTTGACTGCATGACCATTGAATTATTTTCCGGCAGCACCAGTTCACAGACCACCACCGGGGAACCGTTGCGCTGACCATCCTGCGCAATCCAGCGTGCCTCATACACACCGCTTAACCAATCCTGGCGCTCCTGCAACTCTTGCAGGCGGTAGCGTCCCCCACGCAAAAGCATACCGGGGGCAAGCTGGCGTAATTGGCCTGAAGAGGGGGTTTCTCTCTGCAAACCTGGTACGGGAGTTTGAGGGGTTCTGGGAGGCAGCGCCGTCTGAGATTGCGCCTGCCCACGCACACCATCTCTCGCCAGAGGGTCCGTCACCAATCGGCTGGCGCGCAGTGGCGATTGCACCCGCTGCGCATCCTGCGTCAGCGTATTGAACGAGGGAGATGAAGGAGATTGCATCGAGGACGCGGATTGCGGACGCGGCGGTACACCCCTCGTGGGAAACGACTCAAAGGTAGGCGCGGATGATCCGTTTTGCGGCGGAAATGATACATCGGGATTACCAGTGGATGTCCTTTTCGCCGCGTTACTTTCAAAACTGGGCATGGTCGACGAGGGAGGAGTAGGACGTGCGGCATCAGGCGTGACCGATGTCATATTCGCATAAGGAGAGGGCCGGGGGGTATTGGGTACCGGTGCCTGTGGGAATGAGGAGTGCGGCACGCTTGCCCCAGGCATTGAGCCTCGTCCAGAAATAGGTGATGCAGATGCTCCCCGCGCTTGCTGTTGCTGCCGCAGCGGAGATTGTTGGCCTGATTGCGATGTACTTTGATTCTGCGATGGAGTCGCCGGATTTTGCGGGAGTGGGGCAGAGCTACGTCCTGTCGGCCCCAACTGGCCCGGCAAACGTATCACGAGACCGCAGCGTGTGCAAGGACTCTTGCTCGCATCCCACTCATTACCACAACGTGGACAGATCATTACTTTCCCCTCTCTGCTCAAATGAACCAATGCGTTCAGAAGTTATTTTTCTCCGCCTCAACGTAACTTCCTGTCTTCTCATATGGCTCAATGGAGCACATCCTTGCGTACCACACAATAAGACATGAAAAGCATCCAAATATGCGGGATGATGTTTGTCCTCGGGACCATGCATTGGCCTCTGAAGAGCATACTCTTACGGCAGTATAGTTGAGGAAATCGATGGCTGTCAATGGCTGATACCCATATGTACTACTCTTATGCTTTTGCCTGTAGTACTGTCCGTTCATTTAACGTCTGAAGTTGCGTCCAATGGGAGCCAGCGCAGCCAGAAAACCCTCCAAAGCTTTCGCCAGTTCGTATAGTTGGGTTGCCTCCACCATCGAGACTTCATGGCCCGCGTGCGCCACCCCGTAAAGCATTTGAACCGCCGGGTGTTTCAGATTCGAGGCCACGCCTTCGTTGCCTGCTGAGCCGAGCAGCGAGGCGCGCATGGCATCCACGCTGGCGTTCACATCCTCCAACTGCGCTATATCAATAAAGCTGGCTGCCTTCGGCTGTCCCCCTTGCCCCCCTTGCCCTCCCTGGGCTTTTCCCTGCGTTCCACTCTTACTGGCCTCCCACTGCCGTCGCGCCTGCTTCCCGGCAGCGCAGTAGCAAAATTCCGGGTTCGTCGAATCCGAATTCAGCAAGCCACTATCATCGCAAATCGGACAAATAGGCATTGTATCCTCCTCGTTTCAGGACAAACATTGTTTACCGTTCAGATAATCCTTGAGCATAGACTCACAATCAAAGGCCATGTGGCCAAATACCTCGCCCGGCTCGTGCCAGCAGGGTTCTCCCTCACCTGATCCCCGCAGCGAGCCATTCACAATCGTTCCCCGGTATGCAATCGAGACGGCGCGTAGACGCGGGTCGCGGTTGATAGCGGAATAGACGCCGATGATACCCTCGATAGCAACTGTATAGCCGGTCTCCTCACGCGCCTCCCGCAGCACACATTGTTCGACCGTTTCGCGGTAGCGTACAATGCCGCCAGGAATGGCATAGCCCAGACCATCCGAGCGATCGAGCAGCAGAAATTTGCCATCCTGCTCAACAATGATACACGCGCTCAGAATCGGTGAAATCTGCCCCAGTGTCAGCAAGGCGATGATACGAAATATCAGACCAGCCAGCAACCCCTTAATCTTCTCTTTCATCGCCAGCTCTCCCTTCATCCGGCAACTCCCCATCCGATCTCTCAGCGTTTTCAGATGACTGTATATCCGCACGCCTTTCCTCTACGCTCGCGACAACCTGCGCGGCCATGTGGAAAAGAGCCAGAGCAACAGGAGAGTGAGCGGCGCTGACCACCACCGGCTGCCCTTTGTCGCCGCTCGTCACCGTAGCGGGATCAAGCGGTATCGACCCCAGGAGCGGCAGAGCATCAAGGAGGTTGCGCGTCTCGGCACTGGGGGGAAAAATATCGACCCGTTCTCCGCAGTGCGGGCAGATAAAGCCATCCATGTTCTGCACGACGCCTAAGACCGGTACTTGCACGCTTTGAAACATCGCCAGCGCCTTCGCGGTATCGATACGCGCAATGTCCTGCGGAGTTGTGACCAGGATAGCCCCATCAACCTGCATTTCGCGGCAAAGCGTCGCCTGCGGCTCACCATTGCCGGGCGGCAGATCGACAATCAGATAGTCCAGCCCTCCCCAATCCACCATGTAGAGCAACTGGCGAATCAGCATTCCAAGCACATCGGGCATGGGCGCGACCGCCTGTTCCTCGCCGATAAAGAAGCCCACCGACATCACCCTGACGCCATAGCGCACCAGTGGCCGGATCAGTTGTTCCGGGGCCAGTTTTCCATGCTGCGCCAGCGGTACGTTGGCTTCCGCGCCGCTCATGCCTCGCTTGCGCACGCCCAACATCATCGGGACGCTGGGACCATAGGCGTCGCCATCAAGCAGACCAACCTGCGCCCCACGCTTCGCCAGGGCAATCGCCAGATTGACGCTGACGGTCGATTTTCCCACACCCCCCTTGCCACTCCCCACCACCAGCAGCGTACCCACACCCTCTATACGCGGCTTCTGCGAACGTCCTTGCAATTGCACTCGTCTCTCCATGCCTTCTAAATA
>DASTKE010000401.1:0-4784 GCA_035716105.1 Ktedonobacteraceae bacterium
GCCGATCATCAGGCAGTAGCCGCGCTCGAGTCCCCAGACACCCCCACTCGTCCCGACGTCGAGATAATGAAGGCCATGCTTTGCGAGTTCGGCTGCGCGCCGGATATCATCGCGGTAGTAGGAATTGCCACCATCAATGACAACATCATCAGGAGTGAGGAGGGGAACAAGTTCGGCTAACGTCGTATCCACCGAGGCCGCAGGTACCATTAGCCAGATAGCGCGTGGCTTGGCAAGGTGGTTGACGATGTCTGTCAGCGACGAGGCCCCTGCTGAGATCGCTCCTTCTTGTAAACGCGACTGCACGGTGCTGGCGTGGCGTGCGTAGCCGACAACCCTATGCCCTGAGCGCCTCAGCCGCTGGGCCATGTTAGCACCCATACGGCCAAGTCCGATTAATCCAAGCTCCATAACGTGTTCCTTTCTCATCTTTCCTACGTTTTAACACGGGCGGGCGAGTTGTTTGTGGGCCCTCGATCAAACGAGGGCGAGCAACGGCGGGGCCGGTTCACTGCTTTCACGGGTAGGTTTTCATGAAGCCACCTCGAAAGGCCGATGAGACGCTTGCCAGCGTTCGTTGCTTTTGCCCCCGTCATTGTTTGGGAAGTAACGAGACGGCATCTCTCACCCGCTGTGCCTCTCTGTCCGCAAGGAAAGCTTTCACTGCTTCCTCGCCTCGTCTCAGTACGTCTTCCTTGCTCTGCTGGCCCTCCTGGTCAATCTGCGCGTATCGCAGCGGGTGCGACTGGAAATACCGCAGAGAGGCTTGTGTTGCTTGCCTGAGAAAGCGCACCCTCCCGCTGTCGCACTGTCCATCTCGCTGGATCAGGCGTTGCAAGCAGACGTGTTCTTTACAGGTCAGGTACAGTGTCAGATCGGGAGGGACAATCAGACGGAACAGCGCATCTAACAGAGCCTCGACTGCTGCAGGGTCGTAGTCATAGGACAGCACAAGCAGTTGAAACACGTACTTGGAGATATATCCCCCGTCCGATATGGCGATCCGCCCTTGCTGCAAGGCTCTTTGTATCAGCGTGTCATACTGCCGAAAAAAGTCTGCGAAGAAGAGGAGCGATTTCTCCATGCGCGAGAGACTGGGGAAGCGCGGCCCTCCCCTTGTCACGGCCTCTCGCAGGTATGCCCCTTCGATGCTCTGTGAGAACTCCGGCACCAGCGTCGCTCCGTCGAGCGCCGTTGCGAGATGCTGAGCTAACACTGTTTTGCCCACCCATCAACGCCATCAATGGAATCCAACAGCCCTTGTTGTCTCTCCACGCTGTGTCAAGCCATTGTCGAGGCATGGTCAGCCTCCAGATACGCAACGCTCTATCGCCATACGATTGAACCTTGCCCGTATTGTACCTGAAAATGACAGGGACGGGCACGATGTCCATCACAAATCAATCACAATCGGACCAAACTACATAACGCGGATAGCGGATCTACTGCTCTCTGGGAGACGACAATCAAATATGTTATGTGTTACAGCACGTCTGGTTCCAACTGTATCTTTCCTTGCCAACGCTGCATACAAGAGGTTGCTGAATCTATGTGGCTGTTGCGCTTCGCCCGGAATTGCTGCCTGGAGGAACTACGGAAAAGGTAGAGGCAGTGTGTTGTTTCCTTAATACCGTCGTTCTTCGACTCACGGCCTACTGGAATCGTAGCAACCTGAGCAATACCTCTGGGTTTATTGTGACTGATTTGTGATGGACTTCGTGTCCACCTCTATGGTTTTCGGGTTACACTACCTCATAGAGAATAGACCGTATTACGACGTGCTATGAAATATGAAACATGACCACCTCACCGGGATTAGGAGAAGCATCTTTGCTCCCTCCAGGCGTGCCCCCAGGTGGTCCGCCATATCCGATCAGCCGATGGCTGCGACAGCCTCTGGCAACGCAGCAACCGCGGAGCCATAGGAGGAAGCGCATGACACAACAGGGATTGATGATCGCACTGAAGCGCGTCTACGACGAGCCGGAGCCAGGTGATGGCACCCGTGTGCTGGTGGAGCGGCTCTGGCCGCGCGGGCTCTCCAAAGAGCGGGCGCACGTTGATCTGTGGCTGAAAGAGATTGCCCCCAGCCGCGAGTTGCGCACCTGGTTTGGGCATGACCCGGAGAAATTCACGGAGTTTCGCCGCCGCTACGAGACCGAGTTGGCCTCTCCAGCCGGGCAGGCGGCCCTGGCGCGGCTGCGGGAGCGGGCGAAACAGGGGCCGGTGACCCTGGTATTCGCTGCGCACGATACCGAGCATACCAACGCTGTCGTCCTGCGCGACCTGCTGCTTCACGCTTCCTGAAGCACAGAGGCAGGAAACAATGATACGTGACGATACCAATTTGAACGAAGGAGAGATACCATGTCTTTTGATCTGGAGCATGAGGAGCAGGAGGTGGAGACGGCGATGAAGCTCCACCAGCGCCACATTTCTGAGGAGCAAATGCGCCGCTATGAAGGCTACATGACAGAAATCTTCACCGCATTCGGCTTAGACCTGGAGACGCCGGCCACGCGCAAGACGCCCCAGCGCTTTCTGCGCGCCATGTTCGATTCGACCGAGGGCTATGAAGGCGATCCGAAGCTACTCACCGTGTTCGAGACCGAGTGCCGCGGCGGGCCGGATTGCCGCCTGAGTCAGGTAGTGGAGGGACCCATCCACTTTTTTGCCTTGTGCGAGCATCACGCTCTGCCGTTTCATGGGCATGCCTACGTGGGCTACATCGCCCACGAGCACATCATCGGCATTTCCAAACTGACGCGCCTCGTGCGCCTGTTTGCCAAGCGCTTTACCGTACAGGAGCGCATCGGCCAGCAGATCGCCGATACCCTGGAGGCGATGCTCTCTCCGCACGGGGTGGCCGTCTATCTGGAAGCCCAGCACCTGTGCACCGAGATGCGCGGCGTGCGAGCGATTGCCCCACTCACGCGCACCACCTTCTGGCGCGGGGCCTATGACACCAACCCGGACCTGCGGGCCGAGTTCTTCACCGTGTGTGGAGTCCACCGATGAACACCAGCACGCTCGACCCACTCGCATCCCTCTACGAGGTGGAGCGTGGCAGTGACCTGCCACTGCCGTCTGCCCTCGCCGCGCTCTATGGACGCCTCCAGCTTCCAGCCCACCAGGGTCGGCCCTCTGTGCTTGGCAACTTTGTCAGTACGCTCGATGGCGTGGTGAGCTTGAATCTCCCTGGCCAGGCAGGTGGCGGGCCGATCAGTGGCGAGAGTCCCCACGACCACCTGGTGATGGGCCTCTTACGCGCTCTGGCTGATGCGGTCATCGTGGGGACCGGCACCCTGCGGGCCGTCTCTCAAGAGCATCGCTGGACGGCAGCGTATATCTATCCGGAGCTGCGCGACGTTTACCAGCAACTCCGGATACGTTTAGGCAAGCCAGGGCCGCCGCTCAACGTGATCGTGACCGCACGCGGCGAACTCAACCTTGACCTGCCGCTCTTTCAGAGCGGGGACGTGCCCGTGTTGATCGTCACCACCACGCAGGGCGCGGCGCGCCTCCACGAGCACAGCATCCCTCCATCCGTGCAGGTCGCAGGCGTGCAACAGGCTGGCCTCCTCCGTGTCCAGGCGATCGTCCAGGCGGTGTGCGAGGCGCGCCCGTGCCAGATCATCCTGGTCGAAGGCGGGCCACAGGTGCTGGGAGCCTTCTTTGCCGAGGGGTTGCTGGATGACCTGTTCTTGACGCTCGCCCCCCAGATTGCCGGTCGCGACGCCTCCGCGGAGCGACCTGGGCTGGTCGAGGGTCACCGCTTCGCACCCGAACACCCCCTGTGGGGCACACTCGTCAGCGTCAAACGTGGGGGGAGCCACCTGTTTCTACGCTATGCCTTTGCTACGAGGGAGACAACGCGATGACCAATCCCTTACGCGAATTGGAGGCTCTGGGGCAGGAGGGATGTGTGAGCGTCCTCAGGAAGGAAGAAGGACTGGCATGAAACGCACTGTGCTGCTTATTCGGCATGGCCAGACGACCTGGAATGTCCAGCATCGACTTCCTGGTCAACTCCCCGGCATCGAACTGACGGCTGCTGGGCAAGAACAGGCGGAACGGCTTGCCGAGGCATTACGCGTCCTGCCTCTCAGCGCCATCGTCAGCAGCCCCTTAGAACGAGCCGTCGAGACTGCCCGGTTCCTTGCGCGGGGGCGAGACCTCATCATCCACTACGAGCCGGACCTGATGGACATCGAGTTGGGACACTGGTCAGGACAGGTCTTTGATGACCTTGCCGCACGTGACCCGGCGTGGAAAGCCTATGTGCGCAATCCGACCGTCGCGCCTCGGGATGTGGAGACGTTTCCTGCGCTCGAGCAGCGCGTCGTGGCGGCAGTGGAACGCTGGCTTCAGCGTGATGCAACCGGGGCCTTTCCTGCCTTCGTCGCTCATGCCGATGTCATCAAATTACTCATTGCCCACTATACCGGCCTGGAGGCAGGGCGGGCCAGGTCTCTGTTGATCGACAACGCATCCGTCAGCGTCGTGGAACTGGAAGCTGGACAGCTGCCGCGCGTGCGTGCGATTGGCTGGAGTCCCACACCAGCCTGGTTGGAGCCGCCCGCGCCTGCGCCCCGGCTCCCAACAAGCGAAGAGCAAGTGGCCGGGGAGCAGAAAGCGTAGCAGGACAGAGGCTCCGCCCGTCTGAACAAGGAAGATGGACTTCTGTTGATCATCATCTGTTGTATGCGTGCAACACACGCTGAGGGAGAGTACCATGTCAACCGTTGACCAGGCGCGTCTCCACTTGCTAGACAAGTATTGGA
>DASTKE010000402.1:0-3592 GCA_035716105.1 Ktedonobacteraceae bacterium
TGCTTCAGTCCTTTGGGATAGGACAAGAAGGCCAGGGAAGATGAAGAAAGCCCAGACTGTACCAACAGCAAAGCCGGGCCGGGCGCAAAGTGGACAACATCTGCTCGTTAAAAGCGAGATAAGTGGATAAAAATCCCAGAGCGAGGGCAGTAAGTCTTCCACCGTCACTCTGGGAAAGGCTGCACAGGCAGGAAAGAACATCTCCCCACCAGTGAGCTTAGCTCAGCGTTACCGCTGACTACCTCTCATCTGGAAGGTGTGAGAAGCCGCTTCGCTGCCTGTGCAGCGTTTACATTCAGTCATTGCACACCACCTCCTTTCATTGCGCTTATTTTAACTCGTATTCTGCATTCTGTCAAGCTTTTTCTGAAAATTCAATGTAAGCAAGCTGGCTCACAGATAACATAAATCGGCCTGGCAAGCCAGGGGAAGGCTACTCAATGGTTGTGAAAACTTTGTGAAGGAATATTCATGAGAGACGGGAGGTTGACGCACAAGTGCAATTTGGACTACACTACACATAAACGATGCAAGCAATACAGGAAGGAGCTGAAACACTATGTCGGTCGAACGGACAGCGCATCCCTATATTGTACGGGACTCAACTATCTACGGCGGCGAGCCAATCGTTGAGGGTACTCGTACCGGTGTGCGCCACATCATCCTGCTCTTCCAGTCCGGCAAAGACCCGGAAGAGGTCGCTCAGATTCACCGGCTTTCCCTGGCCCAGATATACGATGCCATCAGTTACTTTTATGATAACGAGGGAGAGATCGAGCACTATATTCGCAACGAATCCTGGGGTGCGAATTAGCGCATTTCTTCACGTTCTTCCGCTCTATCCGCCCTATTCACACGTGTCCTGTTCAGAGCGATCTGACACCAGTCGCACAGCAACTTTTCGCTTTCTGCGTCCCTTTCACCTCGACATACCCCGAAAGGCGCAGATTTTTCACGTGTTTTCTGCGTATATCGCAAAATTTAGGCGATACCCCTGGCATAACCCTCTTGCTATGCGCTATAATACTATAGAAAGTATAGTATTGTATCAGGCGACCTTGCGGTCGCTTGTTTGCAAAGACAAGGAGGACATTGCATATGCAGCAGTATGTGGATTTGCTGATCGACGCCCTCCTGGATGAGGGCTTCACATTAAGAGAGGCCAGCAGGCTGATCGAGTTGCGTGAGCACTACGAAGAAGTACGTGCTAGCGAGGAGACAAATTACCATCGCTTTATTCGCTGGCTGATCGAGCACGGACGCTTGAGCGATTGGTAGCATAGGTGCAACACAAGAGAACCTGGGGAGGAATCAGTGTGCCTGATGCAAGGCCCTGACACCTCCCCAGGTTCTCTTGTGTTGCCATATCCATCATCGCCGCTAGACAAGTTACGAAAACCAATTATAATGTTGTACAATAACAGGGAAGGGCATGTGGGCGGCTCAGCTTCAATCCATTTCTTTGATGCCGTTCGCTTTTTTGGCTCTTTTTTCGTTGCTTGTTTCCTGTTATGTAATTGATGTGACCATAGGAGGCCTCTATGAAAGCGGTTGTTATGGCAGGCGGGGAGGGATCGAGGCTGCGACCACTGACAATTCGGCGACCAAAGCCGATGGTCCCCATTGCCGGAAAGCCCGTAATGGAACACATCCTCAACCTGCTGAAACGTCACGGCATTACGGAAGTCATTGTCACGGTCCAGTATCTGGCGAGTAACATCGAGGATTATTTTGGCAATGGCTCGCAAGTCGGAATGCATATTACGTATTCGCGAGAAGATGTACCATTAGGCACGGCGGGCAGTGTAAAGAACGCCGAAGAACTACTCACCGAACCATTCCTGGTCATCAGCGGCGACGCGCTGACAGACTATAACTTGACGGATATCATTCGCTATCACGAAGAAAAACACGCCATGGCGACGCTAACGCTGGCGCATGTCCCGAACCCGTTGGAATTCGGAGTCATTATCACCAACGAGAATGGCCATATTACCCAGTTCCTGGAAAAACCAAGCTGGGGCGAGGTGTTCAGCGATACCATCAATACCGGCATCTATGTGCTGGACCCCAAGATTTTCACATACTTCGAGAAGAACAAACAATTTGACTTCAGCCAGGAACTTTTCCCCATGATGCTGAGGCAGGGCGACCCCATCTATGGCTACATCGCCAACGGCTACTGGTGCGATGTGGGCAACCTGCCGGAGTATATGCGCGCCAACGCCGATGCCCTGACGGGGAAAGTCGATATCGAGATTCCGGCGAAAAATATTGGCGGCAACATATGGGTTGAAGAAGGCGTGGAGATCGACGACGAGGCGCAATTGTACGGCCCCATCTACCTGGCCCACGACGCCAAGGTTAAAGAGGGGGCCATCATTCACGGACCGAGCACGATTGGACACTATACCATCATCGACGAGCGCGCCCAGGTCGACCGCAGCATCGTCTGGAACAACTCCTACATTGGCGAGCGGGCAGAGCTACGCGGTGCGCTGGTAGGTTCCTCGACCAGCATCAAAAGCAAGGCGGTGATGTTCGAGGGGTCGGTGATTGGCGATAACTCCATCATCCAGGAGGGGGCCATCATCCAGCCCAACGTCAAGATATGGCCGGATAAAGAGATCGAGGCGGGCGCGGTCGTCAACACCAGCATCATCTGGGGTTCGCAGGGACGACGCGGCCTCTTCAGTCGCTTCGGCGTGACAGGGCTGGTCAATGTCGACCTGACGCCGGAATTTGCCACCAGACTCGGCGCGGCCTATGGCGCGATTCTGCCGAAGGGCGCGACTGCCTGCATTAACCGCGACTCGCACCGCACCTCGCGCATGATTAAGCGCGGCATGGTGGCGGGTCTGCCCTCGGCTGGCATTAATGTTGATGATATTAACCAGGTGCCGATACCGGTGGCGCGCTACTACATTCGCACGACAGATGCCATCGGCGGCGTGCATGTGCGTACCTCGCCCTTCGACCAGCGCATCATCGATATCAAGTTCTTCGACCAGAATGGCTTGGATATCAATAAGACGACCGAGCGCAAAATCGAGAACCTGTTCTTCCGCGAAGATTATCGCCGCGTCTACATCGACGACATCGGAGCGATTGACGTGCTGCCGAACGGTGAGGTGCTCAACCGCTACCTGGAAGGCTTCTACAAGACGGTGAATGTCGATCTGATCCGCAAGCGCAAGTTCCAACTGGTGATCGACTACGCCCATAGCAGCGCGGTACAACTGTTGCCCGGCATCTTCAATCGTCTCGGCTGCGAAGTGATCGTGCTGAATACAAGCGAGAGCCAGCAGACCAGCAACACGCTGACGTTGGACGAGCTTGACAAGGAGATGAATCGGCTCGCAACCATCACCGTGACCTCCAATAACAACATGGGCATCCGGCTCGATCCGAGCGGGGAGCGCATCTCCGTTGTCGATGATCGCGGGCGCATCCTGGATGGCACGCAGTTACTGGCAGTGATGACCAGCCTGTTCCTGCGCAAGGAGCGAGGCGGTACCGTTGCTGTACCGGTAACGGCTCCCAACGCCCTGCAGCACATCGCGCAGCGCAATGACGGTCATATTCTGCATAC
>DASTKE010000403.1:0-3628 GCA_035716105.1 Ktedonobacteraceae bacterium
ATACTCGATCGGGCTGGCATCCTTGAATCTGGCGACGAATTGGGGTATGTCGCGCATAATGCTGTCCAGGTAGACGCGAGCATCCTCTTCACTATCGGGATGCAGCACGCCCACACCCAGGCGCACGCGCCCGTTGCCTCGCGGAAAGGCCCAGGCATAGCCATTCGGCGCGTACTTGCTGCCCATAATCAGGTAGAGTTCGTCCTGTGGAAAGTTCGGTGCGTACAGGTCGTACTCGGCCCCGTACCCGTAGCGATGGAAGGCATTTCCCATCTCCGTGCGCACACCGATATGGCGCGAAAAACCGCTGGCATCAATGGTCACTGTCGCCCTTACGCCCACACGCTCGCTGACATGATTCTTAGCAGTGACGCCCACCACGCGACCACCCTCCAGCAGCGTCTGCTCGACGGTGTGTCGTACCCGCAGCGTCGCTCCGGCGGCGACGGCTCGCCCCGCCAGATGCTGGTAGACGCCACGTACATCAATCACGCAGGCAAGAGCCGGGTTATACAACAGCGGCACTTCGCGCTTCGGCGAAAGGAAAAATACCTTTTGAATGGGATGGTAGAGATGCTCTGGAATACCCAGCGCCTTCATGTCGCTCACCCAGCTTCCGCCGCTTGTATGCACTGGATAGCCGATTTCGTTCTGCCGCTCCAATACCATCGCCTGCACGCCCTGCCGTGCCGCAGCCTCCGCCGCCGTGAGACCCGCAGGCCCCCCACCAACAATCAACACATCGCACTCGTTTAACATCGACACCCTCTATGGCTATAAGAAGTTCTGAGAGAACACATTGTTATGATTTGACGTATCTCTTTGGATTGTCTGACATAGTATAGTGCAAGTGGTTGCCGTTGTCTATTGAATTGGAGGTGAATGCTCGGCTACACCGCCTGCCATATCTGCACGGTAGTATCGGTGCTGCCAGAGACGATGCGTTTGCCGTCGCCGGGAGACCAGGCGGCGTCGAAAACGGTGGCGGAGTGATGGCGATAGACGAAGAGGTGGTTGCCGCTGAGAGCATCCCAGACCTGCGCTGTGGCGTCTTTGCTGCCAGAGACGATGCGCGTGCTGTCGGGCGACCAGTTGACAACCCAGACGCGGTCTGTGTGCTGCCGGAAGGTGAAGAGCAGCGTGCCACTGGTGGCATCCCAGACCTGCACGGTCTGATCGTCGCCGCCGGAGGCAATGTACTTTCCATCGGGCGACCAGGCAACTGTTCTGACCGCCGCGCTATGCCCGCTGTACGTTCGCAGTGTCGTTCCGCTCGCGGCATCCCATATTTTCACCGTTTGATCGTCGCTGCCGGAGGCGATTTTCGTGCCATCCGGCGACCACGCTGCCGTCCAGACGCGGCTCGCATGGCCCGTGTAGACCAGAGCGGTAGTGAGCGTGTGTGCATCCCAGACGCGCACGGTTTTATCGGCGCTGCAAGAGGCGATGCGCGTGCTGTCAGGAGAGAATTGCACCTCGTATACCGAGGTGGTATGACCTGAATAGACCGGGCCGGTAGTCCCCGTGTTTGCATTGGCAAGCCGCACCACTTTATCCTCACCACCCGAAGCGATGAGTGTCCCATCCGGCGACCAGGCAACCGAATTGGCGGCGTTGGTATGAGAATAGCTGAAGAAAGGCGCGCCCGTCGTCGCGCTCCAGACCTGCACCGAGTGGTCGTTGCTGGCCGAGGCCACGTATTTGCCAGCCGGTCCCCAGGCGACCGAATAGACGAAACTGTGATGTCCGCTATAGGTCAGCAGCGTTGTCCCAATGGCCGTTGCCGATGACGTTGGTGAAGGTTGCTGGGAAGTGGAAGTTGCCGTTGGATGATGCACAACCTGTGTTCCCTGTGTTGGAACGGGCGTAGGCTGGACGGGAACATGCTGCTTTTGCGCAAGCTCGAACCAGGCCAGGCTCCCTCCGGCAACTACCACCAGACCGGCCATTCCAAACAAGAACTTGCGCCGCGACGGATTAGCCGTTGCAGATGCGTTTTGTACGGCGGGAGCAGGGATCATTGCGGGTAACGCCTGTGGAGTTATTACAGTTGGTGCGGCAGACGTGGGAGGTGTGCGTACAGGAGAGCTTGACAGCGTGGGTATGGAGGCTTGTGTCTGCATAGGCTGCGTCAGGTATGCATTAGAAGTTGAAGCGGGTTGAACGGGAGGAGCGGGAAAAACAGGAGTGGCATAACAGGCCCGCTCAAATGTTTCGGCAAAGTCAGAAATTGACGCAAAACGCTCACGAGGCTCTTTAGACAGCGCCCGTGCAACTACCGCTTCAAGCGCGGGAGAAATGGTGGCAACTTTTTGACGAAGCGGTGGCAGTGAAGCGAATAACTGCTGGCTTGCCACCTCGGTAAACGTTCCCTGGAATGGCGTTGCGCCGCTCAACCATTCGTACACGACAATACCCAGCGCGTATTGATCGCTGGCGGCACGCGGTCTGCCCTGAAGTTGTTCGGGAGCCATGTATGCTACCGTGCCAGCAGCCTCTTCCACCTTCTCGGAACGGGATGTCTTCGCAATGGTCGCTATGCCGAAATCCGAAAGCAGCACCTCGCCATTCTGCCCCAACAGCATATTTTCCGGCTTGATATCGCGGTGAACCAGCATTCGATCATGGGCATACTGGAGGGCCGAGGCCATCTGCTTGACATATGGCAAGATTTTTGTGGGCGGCTGTACAACAAATTTGGGAAAGAGCTGGCGCAGCGTGCCATTCGGCGCATAGTCCATGACCAGATAAGGAACTCCGGCCTCGATACCAAACTCCAGCACGCGCACGATATTGGGATGCACCAGACTGGCGACGGTACGCGCCTCGTTGAGAAACATGCCGCCATCATCACCGGTCAGCCGGGTTTGCAGCACCTTGATGGCTACCTGCGTATTGAGGTACACGTGCGTACCCAGGTACACATCGGCAAAGCCACCCTGCCCCAACAGGCGCAGCAGTTGATAGTTCCCAAGCCGCCGACCGGCATAATCCGCCATTGCTTCTAGCTTCTTTCTCTACAGACATCCTTGATCGCTACTGTACTGGGAAACGAAAAGGGAAAAGCACGAGCCAATTATACCATACAGTAGAGATACATAGACACATATAGGCGCACATGGATACACAGTTACATACTCTACCGTATACTACGTCTCGATAAGCGGCTCCCTCTCATCCTGAAAAATACATGCTCTCTTTATAGACGTTCTGAGCAAGCAAATTTGGCTGAAGCATCCCTGTGCTTGACGCTATGAGCGCCGCGCCAGTAGTTTCGCTAGATATCATCCGTGCTCCCGTGCCGTCCATGCCCTTCTTTGAAGCGCTGCGCGCCCATCCGCGATTCGCCGGAACGGAGCACATCCATGCCGTGCAGCGTTTCGTTACGCAGCGCTTCGTTCAGGGGCAGCGACCACTGCTCGTAGGATGAGAGGCGGTCGGAGCGCATACACTGCTGCGGGAAACGCGCCAGATCGTTTGCCAGGGCAAGAGCGGCCTGCAATGCTTCGCCCGGCGGCACAAGACGATTTGCGACACCCATTGTGAGAGCCTCCTGACCGGAGACGCCGCGCCCGGTGAGGATCAAATCCAGCGCGTGACTGTGGCCAATCAGGCGCGACAGGCGAAT
>DASTKE010000404.1:0-2170 GCA_035716105.1 Ktedonobacteraceae bacterium
CTCAAATTGGCGGTGTTCTCCGCCTCGTAGACAATCGAACTGTACCACGCCTGCTCCTCACGCAGCCGCGACAGATCCTCAAGAATGGCCTCACCCGCCTTATCACCCGCTCGCAGCCGGATGTCGATGTTGTTACGCAGGTAATCGCCGAGCACTCGCGACTTGGCCTTCTCGACATAGGTCAGCGCCTGCTCCGCGTTGCCGCGTTTGATGGCCAGCGCAACGGCGCGCTGGTACACGGCCCCCTTATCCTCCAGGAAACTGGTGCGCTCATCCATCACCAGGTGACTCTGCACATCGTCGATGCCCTGGATGGCACGGTCGTAGTAATAGGCCGCGCCATCGAAGTTCTGGCGGTATTCGGCGATCTGCCCCAGCAAGAAATCGCAGCGATAGCGCAAATCGAGCAAGCCCTGCCCCTGGGCGATATCCAGCGCATGGCCGCAGAGATATTCAGCCGTCTCGATATCGCCCATCGCGGTGGCGATACGCGCCTGGAGCAGCCCGGCTCGCGCCAGTTGCGGCAGGGCTTCCTGTTCGGCAAAGGCATCGGCCACGTAGCGCGCCTCTTGCAGGCTCTCGCCAAGCTGGCCATTGGCAAAGTAGAGTTCCGCCTGCTGCAAGCGCACGATAGCCGCCAGTGCCATAAAGCCGACCTCCTCCAGGAAGGTGCTGGCCTCGCGCAGCATCGTGTCGGCATCCTCGTAATTGCCCTCCAGCATGGCAGCCTCCGCCTGGTACATGAGCGAGTAGGCCAGATTGTGACGCTGCCCCGGCGAAGTGCGGAAGAAGGCTACCGTCTCTCCGGCCAGCTCGTAGGCTTCATGAGCGCGATTGAGGCGCAGCAAGCAATTGCACACCTGCTGGGCCACCTCTGCGGCGGGAAAGCGCATGTTGTGCTGCTGGAACGTCTCACGACTCTGATTGAAAAGCAGCAGCGCGTGGCTATAGTGTCCCTGCGAGGCGTAGATTTGCGCGATATTTAACTCCTCACGCGCAACGGCGATATCCTGGCCTTTGTGCGCGGCGAACGTGGCACGCGCCTGTTCGTGCAGCGCAACAGCCTCGCGAAATTTGCCCAGCCGCGTCAGCGTAATGGCCTTGTTGCCGCGAGCGCGAGCAATGTGCAGGTCGGCATCCTCGCCAATCAACGAGTAGGTCTCAATTGCGCGGTCGAAGAGGCGCTGCGCCTGCTCGTATTGTCCCAGTTCGTAGTTGATGATGGCCGCGTTGGCATCGATCTGCCCGGCGCGCCGCCACTTGTTATGACGCATGAAGATTTCGCGGGCGGAGGCGGCATCACTCAGGGCCTCCGCCGTGCGGTTGAGCTGCAGGCAGGTGCTGATGCGCGGAATTTGCACCCGCGCCCAGCTTACCTCATCGTTGATCTCAAGAAATTCTTTCCCTGCCGCGTCCAGAAATTGCAATGCCTCCGGGTAGCGCTCCATACGGCGCAGGGCATCGCCACGCGCCAGCAGTCCCAGCGCGTGATATTCTCTATCCTGCGTCAAAGTGCCGATCAGCAGCAGGTATGCCGACAGAGTGTAAGATATTCTGGGGTCTTTATTCCACTGGCGGTCAGCCTCGACCTTGAGCAGATACACCAGTTTTGCCAGTTCTGCATCATCGAGCGCCGGTAGTTGCGTCCTGACGAGTTGTAGACCCTGCTCCTCGTGCTTTGTCAGCAGCAGATCAACCAGTTCCTGCGGTGTCATACCCATATGTGTCCATGTGTTCCCATAACATATCAGCTTTGAGTATATTAACAATATAAACGTTTCGATACAACAGAAATCACAAACCTGTTTTCTAGAAGAGAAGGGCAGAAGGATGGCGAGATGCCGCTTTCAACTGGCACACCATAAAAAACGGGCCCAGACGTGTCATTCTGAGCGCCGCGAAGAATCTGGTACCGCTTCGCTCGAGCAGGTGGCTTACTGAGATTCTTCGCGGCGCTCAGAATGACATGCCAGAGGCTCTTTTTCATGGCTTGGCATCGCTTCGCTTGAACAAGTATTCCATATGTGGTATCATCTAAGCAGTACCTTTTGCCTATCGCCAATGGGTGTCCGTCAATTTCTTGCGAAAGGACACGAAGCCAGCCGCAAGGGGCCACCCATCCCCCTTTCCCCGCCCCTGGCTCTACCGCACTGGTGGCAGGTGCGGTAGA
>DASTKE010000405.1:0-3598 GCA_035716105.1 Ktedonobacteraceae bacterium
CAGCACTTGAACGGCTTGCAGGCGCTGGAATATGTACGTTCTCGCCACGCCGACCTTGTGGGCGATATCGGGCGCACAGCGCGGCAGCAGCAGGTGCTGGAGGCGCTGAAAAAGAAGCTGAACGCCACAAATGTCATCGGCACCCTGCAACAACTGATCGCGGATATGAAGGGTAAGGTCTACACCGACCTGAGCGAGCAGGAGATGATCGAGTTCGCCAACTATGCCCGCACGCTCGACAACAACGCCATCAACCATCTCACGCTTGGTCCCGGCACGCAGGATTACGGCGATACTGGAACCGCCAACGACCCCACGGCGGGTCAACAGGATGTGATCTTTCCCAACTGCCAGAACATTCAGCCCGTCGTCAACCGCATCTTCGGCCTCGGCAACGTCAATAGCTGCAATGTCAGCGGCCCCTGAGAGAGTGGTGTGATACAATGCAGATACATGACTGTAGGGGCCGATTTATCGCGCCCACCGCCGATTGATCGGCTTCGGCGAATGGCCGATCAATCGGCGATGGGCACGATAAATCGGCCCCTACGTGGGAAGGAACTCCATGATTGAGCAGCGACGAGGCGAGGTAACGTATCTGCAATTCTCTCTTTTCCAGCAATTTCCTGAAATCACTCACGGTATCTTTACCCGGCATGGCGGTCACAGCACAACTCCCTATAGCGGCCTGAACGTCTCGTTCAGCACGGGCGATAGCCAGGAACATGTAGTCGGCAATCGCTTGCTGGCGCTGCAAGCGCTGGATGCGCAGGCATACCCCTGTGCCACGCTCTGGCAGATTCACAGCGCGGAGGTTGCCACGCTCGATCCCGAAGTAATCTCCTGGGATGATTGGCGCTACGACTGGCCGCACCGCTCCTACATCCAGCATGGGCAGGAACTCATCTGGACGATCAAGCCGCGCCGCAAGGCCGATGCCGTACTCACGCGGCAGCGCGGCGTGGCGCTGGCGCTCTCCTTCGCCGACTGCATACCACTGCTATTCTACGATCCCACGCAACACGTCATTGCCCTGGCGCACGCGGGCTGGCGTGGCACGGCACGCGGTATGGCCCTCGCCACGGTGGAGGTGATGCGCGAACAGTATGATTGCCAGCCATCAGACATCTATGCCGGCATCAGCCCTTCCATCGGGCCGTGCTGCTACGAGGTGTCGGAGCGCGTGCGCGACCTCTTCCTGGGCCGCGAAGCTTTTAGCGACATGCCTACGGCGGAACGCTTCCACGCGCTGGTGCGCGAATCGGCCACCTTCAGCACTCGACACCTGCCCGATCGCGAGAGCTTGCGCCTCGATCTCTGGGAAACCAACCGCAAGCAGTTGTTGCTGGCCGGACTCCTGCCTGCGCATATTGAGGCATCCAATCTCTGCACCGGTTGTCGCACCGATCTTTTCTTCTCTCATCGCGTCGAACAGGGGAAAACAGGCAGGTTTCCGGTCATTTTCGCCTTGCGACCTTCTGTCCCTCCGGCAACATGACCTTTGGCGATCTAAACGGATATATTCTCCGCTCCTTTCGTATCATAGCCGCGTTTTTTGGTATAGCACTGCTATAATTCCGCGAGATGATAGCGCTATCAGTAGAGTTTCAGGGTCAAACTCGATAGCTGTGATCCCCTCAGATCGAAGACGAAAGGAGTTGAGAAGCATGGCAGAGTCACGCCTGTTTAAAAAATCGTACCTGCTTGTATGTTTCTTGCTGATTGCTACGGTGATGGTCTCATTTCTCGCCTATGGAGCCAGAGCAGAGACGACCGGAGTAGATGCCGCCAGTCCAATTCACCACTATCTCTATGTTTTCCCGGATCAAACGGTATATGTGTATGACATGGACAATGGCTTTAAGCTCATCAAGCAAATCAGTTTTCCAACGGCGAATGGTGGTCGAGGCATTATGGCCGATCCGGCGGGTGGTTTTCTCTACCTGATTTACGGTGGCGATGGTGGTGCTCACGGCAACAACGGTTCGCTGCTCAAATATAATCTGATTAAGAATACTATTGCCTGGACAAAAACCTATCCGTTCGGTGTTGACAGTGGCGCACTCTCGCCTGACGGAAAGACGATCTATATGCCGGATGGCGAAGCGTCCTATGATGGCACCTGGCATGTGATCAACGCCAGCGACGGCACGGTCAAAGGTTCGATTTTCACCGTCACGGGCAATGCCGCGCACAATACCATTGTTGGCTTCACCGGCCAGAACGTGTACATGGGCGGTCTAAATAACCCGACCTTCTTCACTGCCAGCACCAGCACGAACAAGGTGACGCAAGCCATCGGCTCAATGGTGGGTGGCGTTCGTCCCTTCACTATCAACGGCTCCGAATCGCTGGTGTTTACGACGCATACCGGCTTCCTCGGCTTCCAGGTCAGCAACCTGAAAACCGGCAAAATTCTTTATACTGTACCAATACAGGGCTTCAGCGCCCCCGCAGGCTCGGTCTCTTCTCATGGTATTACGATCTCGCCAGGCGAGAAAAATTTGTATGTGATCGACCAGCCAAACAACTATATCCATGAATTCGACATTAGCGGCTTGCCTGGCATCGCGCCCAAACAGATAGCGAATATCGCACTGCCTCACCAGTTTACAGGCATGGAAAGTCCCTGCCTCTACGATTGTCAGAAAGAGGGCTGGCTGCTGCATGTTGGCGACGGACGCTATGTAGTCGTGGGTGATTCGGGCGATATCATTGATACCAAAACAAACAAGTCGGCCTTCTATCTCGCGACGGTCGCGAACACGCGCAAATACCTGGAAGTCGACTGGCACAAGGGTTATCCCATCTTTACGAGCACCCGGCAAGGCATGGGCTACGTTGGCGTACCGGCGGGAACACCGCTGCCAACACCGTTAAACTCAATGTATACGCCAACGCCGACCGGTACCGCTACCGTAACGCCATCGGCAACGCCGGGAACTTTGCTGGCGAAAGATACGTTCAAACGCGCCAACCAGCAGTTCTGGGGCAAAGCATCCGATGGACTGACCTGGGGCGGGGATGCCAACACCCAGACGGTCTTCTCGATCAACAACAACGCCGGGCAGATTGCCAATGGCAGTGGGCCGTACAACGCCGTGCTGGGGCCGAGCACAACGGACGCCGAAGTGCTCTTCACCGGCTCCCTCAGCACGTTCACAAACAATAACCTGGGGGCCGTACTGCGCTGGCAAGATACCAATAACTGGTACAAAGCCTATATCGACAGTACCAACCTCGTCATCCAGTCAAAGGTGAATGGCACGACCACCATTCTGACCCAGGCAGCGTTCGCGGCAACGCCCAACACGGCCTACAACCTGCGCTTCCGCGTTGTTGGCACGACCCTCTACGCGAAAGCCTGGGCCACCACCCAGACCGAGCCGGCAGCGTGGACCGCGACCACAACCAGCAGTGCTTTCAGCAGTGGGCGATGCGGCCTGCGTATTCAAGTCGTCTCATCCAGTTCGGCCACCGTCACCTTCTTCCAGGCAACAACCGCCAGCTAACCAGAAGGTGTAAACATTTTCGTAGGGGCCGATTTATCGCGCCCACCGCCGATTTATCGGCCTCTGGTCGGGGCCGATAAATCGGC
>DASTKE010000406.1:0-2097 GCA_035716105.1 Ktedonobacteraceae bacterium
GGCATCAGGCGGCGGCGCTGGTACTGCCAGCGTCTGTCCTGCCAGACTCCCGGTTGACCGGCAGGCGGGAGGAAGCTCAAAATGCAGCGTGCGATATCGAGCGAGGCGGCAGGGCGGCTGATGCGCTGCGCATTTTGCAGGCGACGTTTTAAGATAGTCGAACCCGGCTTCACCAGCTTGCGCAGTTCATTGACCAGTGCGAGCGGGTCTTCCGCCAGCACGCCCACATTGTTCTGCACCACGTAGTCGACGTTGCCCTCTTCCTGCCCCGGCACGTAGCTGCTTAAGATCATTGGCAGGCCGCAGGCCATCGCTTCACTAATCGTTCCCGGCCCGGCCTTCGTAATCAGCACATCGGAGGCGCGCATCAGTTCGGGCATATTGTTCACAAAACCGAAGATTCTAGCGGGTACGCGCAGCAGGGAGCGCGTGCGTTGCAGATGGGCATAGAGCCGACGGTTGCGACCTGTCACTACAAGCAACTGGGCTGGCAGACGCGCATGAGAGATGGCGCGTACAGAGGTTTGCAGTCCGCCTGAGCCTTCGCCGCCGCCGACCAGCAAGACGACAGGCAGTCCTGGCTCTAGCTCGAACTTCTTTCGCAATTCCTCTCTGCTGGCCGTCGGGTGCGTGAATTTCGGGTCAATCGGCATACCGAGCAGGTGGACGCGCTGCGGGTCCAGGCCGCGCGCCAGATAGATCTGCTTCGCGGCCTCCGTGGGAACGATATAGGCATCGGCCCCAGGCGCGAACCAGGCATGATGCACGCTGACCAGGTCGGTCACAACGGTGAGGAAAGGAATATGTAGTCCCAGGTCTCTGATCGCATTGATGGTGACGTGGTTGAGCATCGGGTGGATCGAGACGATAACATCCGGCTTCACTGTTGTAATCAGGCGTAGCAGCCCGTTGTGAACGAGCGGCTCTGCGACCGTCCTTGCGGCTTGCACGCGCCGTTCCTTGTTGCTGATATGAAAGAAACGCCCGTAGAGTCGCGGATTATAGCGAATAGTTGGCCCATAAAGTTTGACCGCCTCGCGCAGGGGAAAGCGGCTGTATTCCTCAAACACATCAACGATTTCGATGCGATAGGAGGGTGCCGCCGCTGACGATGCTTCCTCGCCAGTTTTCTCGCTACCTGCTGCTTGCTGGTTTTGCTCCTCTTGCCGCCCCTGTTGGTGATCCTGTCGCCATGTTTCCTGCTCCTTTTGAGCGATCAGCGTAATGGCATTACGGATGGCATTCGCGGCGCTGCGATGCCCGGCCCCCGTATCGGCGATCAGAAACAAGATTGTGCGTTGTGCTGTTTCGGTCAACTACTTCACCTGCGCTGGTGTTTACTGGCATAAAAAAAGGGACAAAGGAACTGCTATCGCGTCCTTTGTCCCTTTTTTCGTCATCTCCCGATTGCTTACTCTTCGTCCTGGAGGTTGAAGCGTTTGCGGAAACGCTCGACACGTCCGGCGGCGTCGAGGATGCGTTGCTGGCCTGTGAAGAATGGATGGCAGCTTGAACAGACATCGACCTTCAACACAGGTTTGACACTCAGTGTCTTAAAGCTGTTGCCACAGGCGCAACTGACTGTAGCCTCTACATATTTTGGATGAATTCCCTTTTTCATTGCTGCTCCTAAGATATATCACTAGTAAAAAGCTGTGAGCATTGTACATGGATAAGGCTCCCACGTCAAGATGCCCTGCCCCCCTGCTCTATGCACGTTGACTCGTATTCTATCATAGATAACACCAACTCGTACATATTTATGCCCCAAATGGGCAGGGCGTTCCCATTCTAAAAAGCTGAGCAGTGAGGAAGGGAAAAGGAAGGGTAGCCCATTTGGGCTGCAAAGAGAAGACCAGAGCGTTTTTCTTGTAGACTTCAAAAAAACCAACGACAAGGAAAACGCTCTATGGAGTATTCTCTCTTACCGCTGCCTCTCGTGGAGATTGAGGGAGGCAACGAAGGAGCAGATAGAGCGCGAAAGAGTTTGTATGAAGCGTTGCAAGCCCTTCCAGATCGCCGACGGGGAGCCGGCAAACGCTATCCCCTCCCGGTCCTGCTCTGCTTGTTGTTTCTGGCGAAAATGGCCGGACAAAG
>DASTKE010000407.1:0-8236 GCA_035716105.1 Ktedonobacteraceae bacterium
GTGCGGCTGCGGCCATCGTCAAGGCCGAAGCGCAGTTGCAACACCTTGCGCTCGCGCTCGGTCAGGCTGTCCAGCACGTCCTCGACCTGCTCTTTGAGCAGTTGGTGGCTGGCGGCCTCGGCAGGTGCCAGGGCGGTGTGGTCTTCGATGAAGTCACCGAGGTGGCTATCATCTTCCTCGCCAATTGGCGTCTCAAGGCTCACCGGCTCCTGACTGACCTTGATGATCTCGCGCACCTTCTCCGCGCTGATCTCCATCTGCTCGGCGATCTCCTCGGACGTAGGCTCGCGGCCCAGGTCTTGCAGCAGACGGCGGCTGATGCGAATCAGGCGGTTGATCGTCTCCACCATATGCACGGGGATACGAATGGTGCGCGCCTGATCGGCAATGGCACGAGTAATCGCCTGGCGAATCCACCACGTCGCATACGTGCTGAACTTGTACCCCTTCGTGTAGTCGAACTTCTCGACCGCGCGGATCAGGCCGATATTGCCCTCCTGGATCAGGTCCAGCAGGCTCATACCACGACCAATATACTTCTTGGCTACACTGACGACGAGACGCAGGTTTGCCTCGGTCAGGCGGCGCTGGGCCTCCTCACCATCGTCGACGATACGGCGGCTGGGAGTGGGCTTCTGCCGCTCCAACTTGCCGCGCTCCATACGCTGCGCCAGCTTCACTTCTTCCTCCGCGGACAGCAGAGGTACACGGCCAATCTCGCGCAGGTACATGCGAACGGGATCGTCCAGGCTGCTCTCCAGGTCCGCAACTACGATGCCAAAGCCATCGTGCAGCTCATCTTCCCATTTTCCATGGGCCATTGCCTCAACGTCCATATCGACCTCCACGTCGACAACGTCCTCGGGTCCCGGCTCCCAGTCTGCAGGTGGCTCCTTACTCGGATCCAGCGCATCCATAGGCTCTTCGTCCTGTAGCTTAAACAGACCATTCGTCTCCGGCCTATCCAGGGCAGTTACAAAGCTGCCACCGGTGGTTACGAAGTTGTTACGATGATCTACGTTTTCGATATCCACAAAAACGTCCGGCTCTTCTACCAGGGACTCATCAGATGCGATATCGAACATTCTCCTGGGTCCCATACTTCCATCATTACGTACAACTACTCGATCAATCACTTCTTGTTCCTGATTCACCATTCTGGCATCCCCCTTCAGAAAACAGGACGGCGATGAAAAAACGAATAATGAAGAATGAATCTTCCTGCTTCCTGATCCTGATCTGAATAATAAATGCTATCCCGTCGCTCCGTCATTCCTCTTCGACAATCCACATCACACGAAAGGTCAGGCCCAGAACGTTTCTGGCCCTCACCTAGCCTTGCAAATGCGTTGCTGAATCGATCGTTCGCAACTGCTGCTGTAACGCCAGCAATTGCTGCTGGATCTGCTTTGTTGACTCGGCATCACCAGCGGTCTTTGCATCCCGCAAAAGAAACTGTAAATCCATATTCAATTGTAAGAGTCTAGCACGTTTGAGCCGGGTGGCGCACTGGACAGCTTCTTTGATCTGCCATGCTCCATCTTTCAATGCCCCCCGCTCAACGCTCTTACGCGCCCGCGCTACCGTTGCCAGCAACGCAACAGGCACAAGTTCTTCTACGGGTTGATTTGAGGAAGAAGAGCCACGTTGATTAATAGAGTTGAGAATGCGGTACAACTCTCTCGTGTCCGTCCCAGCAAAGTCACCATCGTTTATTATACCACAAACATGCTGACTTAACCCAGGATTTCGCAAGAGTAGCCCAATCAGGTAGTTCTCCCATTGTACTCTACTTCCCTGCCTCCTGTCAAGACCTACCACCGGGCCGCGTTGCTTCTCCTGTTGAGAGCTGCCGACGGCTAGATCTGGCTCATCCTCCCCGCTTTCTGTGATCCAGTTCGGTGCGCTCCCGGAAATAGTGTTCGCGTTTCCTGCGTTCCCTCTTGCCTGTGACGATACCCCGCTACCTCGCCGCCCGTCCGAAAATTCGGCTGTGACCCCTGTCGAACGCTGCCCTCGCAGGACGCGCTGCAATCCATCGTAGAGGCTGCGCTCGTCGATACTAATCATCGCGGCCAGCTTGCGTATATAGGCATCACGTTTGATACGGTCGCTCATCATGGCGATCACTGGCAACAAGCGCCGTGCCGCCTCAGCCTGCCCATTGGGTTGTTTCAAGTCGAGACCCAGCGTCTTCACTACGAAGTAATAATCGATCAGCGGCAGCGGATGTGACACCGCGTAGAACCACGCCGGGTAATCGCGCCGGATGAACTCGTCCGGGTCCTCTCCTGGCGGCAGTTGCAGCACATTGATCTCTGCATCCACCTGCTCTTCCAACCGGATGATACCGCGAGGCTCACTCTGTCCATTGCGCCCGTTCTTTTGTTTGCCGCCGTTGCTCTTGCGTCCATCACTGCTCGCGGCCATCGGTACCGGAACAACTGTACGGTCGAAACCCTTCAATGCTTCCTGAATGCCGTGCTCGGTCGCGCTCGCGCCAGCCGCGTCCGGGTCCAACGCCAGCGTGACCTGCCGGGTCAGCTTTTTCAGTTGCGCGATGTGCTTCTCGGTAATCGCGCTGCCGATACAGGCAACCGTCTGTCGTGTTCCATACTGGTGAGCAATAATGGCATCTACATACCCTTCTACTATAACAACCTGGCCTGCCGACTTTATTGCATCCTTTGCCATATCCAGTGCATATAAGACATTGTTTTTTTCAAATAATGCTGTTTGCGGCGAGTTCAGATACTTCGGTGTGCCATCACCCAGGGCGCGGCCACCAAAGCCGATCACTCGCCCGCGTGCATCGCGGATCGGAAACATGAGACGATTGCGAAAGTAATCATAGACCCCGCCACTTTCCCCTGTTTCACTTCGCTCGCGTTCTCGCGCCAGACCGCCGCTTACCAGTTCACGCTCCGTGTAGCCCTGCGCCAGCAAGTAGCGGCTCAAGCCGTCCCAATGGTTCGGCGCGTAACCCAGGCTAAAAGCGACCACCGTTTCGGACGACATGCCCCGGCTCTGCGCATACGCCCTGGCCTCCGACGCCTCCTTTGAGCGCAGCAACATCTGGTGAAACCAGAGCAGAGCGTCCTCGTTGAGCTTGCGCAGTCGCTCTTTCGCCGCGCTCGCCTCCCGGTTCTCTTCAGCGCTCCTGCTGTCTTCCTCGACCGGCACACCGGCCTTCTCAGCCAGATACAGCAACGCCTCGTGAAACTCTAACCCCTGGCTCTTCTGCACAAAGCTGAAGACATCTCCGCCCTCGTGACAGCCAAAACAGTGCCAGGTCTGCGACTCAGCGAACACATAGAACGAGGGAGTGCGCTCGTTGTGAAAGGGACACAGTCCCTTCAGCGACTTCCCCGACTTGTATAGGACAACAACCGCACCAATCTCCTCCACCACGTCAACTTTTGCTTTGATTGTCTCGATAACCGATGCCATATTCCGTTTAGCCCTTTTAATCCCCCGGCCTTTGTCCTACATCACATATAACGAGCAATATTCAAGAAAGTCGCGCTACTATCTACAAATATAAGACGTTCTGGTCATTTTGCGCTCAAAGTATACCAAATGTACCATCTTTTACTACGAAATAGCCTCCAGAGAAGATACGGAAAAGACCACGAAAAAGGTAATCAGTTTTGTGGAGACCGGCCTTCGTTGACTTTTGGCTGTACCTCAGTTACTATCCCTCTCGAAAAATGAGAAAACCAGACTTATCCACATATCCACAGCCCCTAATTACTATTAGATTCTTTATCTTAAAGAGAGATATATTACCGTCGTAGTAGTAGGGGCTGTGGATATGTGGATAAGCCTGAGATTGGTATCCAGCTCTCTCATATAAAGTGGCTTTGCAAGCCACTTTAGCTATGGGGATAAGTTATCCCCATCCTTAAAGAGTGGTGGACAGAATGTGGATAAATGTGGATTTCCGGTGGATAACGATGGGGATAACTTCGAGCGTTTTCCCCACGTCAAGAGCTATGTGGATAAGTTATCCACCTTCGCGGTGGATAACTTTTTCGACTTATCCACTATCCACACTGGCTGTGGATAAGTTATCCACAGCCAGTGTGGATAACAAAACAGGTAAAACACTAATCGACTACTTTTGCACATTCCAGCCGAGTTATCCACATTTTTAGCCACTTTATCCACCTTTTGCTTGCTCAAGTGTGATTGTATACCTGTCGCTCACCCTTGCTTCCTTATGCATCTCTCTCTATCACCGCCTGCTATGTGGATAACTTATCCACATCGACTGTGGATAACTCGTATGAAAAGATGATATGCTTCGACTCATATCACGCCAAAAACTGTGGATAATGTGGAAATGTGGATAACTTATCCACATCGACTGTGGATAAGTACAAGTTGATATGCTAGCGCTCATATCAATATGTGGAAATGTGGATAACTTATCCACAATGGCTGTGGATAACTTATGAAAGGAGGAAAAGAGATAAAAATCACCGGGTTATCCACACAAAATGTGGATAACCCGGTGAAAAAATGTGCAGAAGTCCGAAAAACGCAGTTCAGGCTGAAAGCACACGTAGCTGATCGTGTACAGCGAGCTGAGCCAGGAGACTGTAGAGGCGCAGGATTTCACCCGTGCTGATGGCCGAGGCGATAGTGCGGCCAGAGCAATGCGGCGCATCTCCATCGTATGCTGCTGCTATCATACCGAGCATTCCCTCGCGCAACTTCTCCTGAAATGGAAGCAGGAGACGGAGTCCTTCGTGCCAGCGATGCTTTGGAAGCCGTGGCTTTTCCGTTGCCGCAAGGGTGCCGTAGATGTTTTGCAGAGCGTCAATGTAGGGGCCGAGTAGCCAGGGCCAGGCACTGCCCTGGTGCAACGCTTCCTGCTCGTCTTCATAACTTCCCGCGAGCGAACTCCGGTACTCCGCTGCCTGTGGAGAGAGCGTGCGCAAACCATAGGGTGTGAGCAACTGTCGCGTTACCTGCTCGAACATACTGACGCGATCGAGCGTGTCCAGCATGGGGAAACGCAGGGAGATAGCCAGCAGTTGGTTAGGGCGCAGTGCTGCATCATCACCTGCCGGGCCATCCACCACATCATACAGGTATGCCCCGTCAGCATACCAGAAGCGGCGTTGGAAGCTCTCTTTACAGCGTTCTGCCTGCTCACGGTAGGTGTTAGAGGCAGAGATGGTGCCACCCTTGCGACGCTGAGTGTGCGACCACTCGTGCATCAGCGAGAGCGCGTTATACCAGAGGGCATTGACCTCGATCGGTTTGCCGGAGCGCGGCGTCACGGGTTTGCCTTTCGCGGAAGCATTCATCCAGGTCAGCGCCTTACCTGGCTGATCGGCTCGCAACAGGCCATCACCTGGGTCTACCTGAATGTTGTTATAGGTTCCCTGCAGGTACCATTGAACGCTGTCAGCGAGGTGATGGTAGAGTTCATCCAGTAATGCATAGTTGCGCGTGGTGCGCAGGTAGGCATCGAGCGCGTAGAAGTACCAGAGCGTTGTGTCGACGCTGCCGTAATCGCTCTCCTGGACGCTTCCAGGCAGCGGCAACGAGTCTGGCAGCAAGCCCTGCCTGAAATGGCGCGACAAACCGCGCAAGATGCGTGTGGCCTCGTCGTAACGTCCTGTTGCCAGCGTCAGACCTGGCAGAGCAATCAGTGCGTCTCGCGTGTTGCTTTGCATGTCATAGTAATTGGCAAGCAGCAGGGTAGTGGACTGCGGCTCCCGGAAAAACAGGGATGTGCCGCTATCGTATGCGCGATTCGTCAGCCGACGTTTGACCAGGAAACGGTCTCCGGCCTGCAAGAGTAGCCGTAAGAATGCTTCTCCGTCAATAGAGGATGGACCGCCAGTCTCTTCCGCCCCCAATGGAAGCGTATGCAGTTCGTGCGTTACTTCACCGCCTTCGCCAAAGTAGCGTCCCGGCTGAATGAGATCGGCTCGCTGCTCCACGCTGCGACGATAGGAGAGATTGATCTGCGGCTGGCTGAGCGGCTGCAAAGAGAGTTCTTCGGTAGTGACGATGATCGTCAATGACGTATCCTCGTCGGGCCAGAGCCTTGCCCGAATAACCCCAGGCAGGTAGAGATCGTCCTGTGACGGTCGCCCGGCTGCCTCATCGTGGCGGCGCGAAAAATGCCAGTACCAGACGCCGGTGGGAATGAATGTCGTACCGCTTTCGGGCGCGCCGACGGCAAGCAGGTGATAGGGCTGCGCATCGTCGCTGGCGCGAATGGTGCATCCGGCAACGCCTCGCGGCAAGGCCAGCGCATCATCTTCGTTCCCGGTGAACCCCTGGGTGCCTGAGTGTACCTGCACCTGAAATTGCCAGTCGTTATTGCCGTATTGCGGCTGATGATGTGGGCGATAAGCTCCCAGAGGGAGAAGTGTGAGCGTGAGTGAGCGCTGAGAGGCTTCGGAATAGCCATAGTGGTGTCCAGCACGTTCATTGCGTGCATCACTGTTACCTGTTTGCCTGTTCCATGTCCGTATGCCGGAGGTTGGCTCATCGCCAGGCGCATTACGCAGGACGCGATACTGAATGTAGGTCGTATTCTGATCTTGCGGCATCCAGATGCGCTTTTCGAGCAAGATGCCATCAATGCCGCCGATACGATACGTAAAAATGGGAAAGCCTTCTTCAAGGCGGAACGTTTCAAGGTGAACGAAGCCACTGGGGTTGAGCGCCCCATCACGGTATTCGTTGGTACCCAGATAATAGGTGCGCTCATCGAAGAGAATCTCTTCGTCGATTTTTGCCAGTAGGAGGTGCGGTGCCTTCGCTTCGTCTGTCGAAGATATAAGCAGGCCGTGTTGCATACGGGTCAGGACACCGGCTACAGTGCCGGAAGCATATCCTCCCAGGCCATTGGTGACGAGCCATTCACGCGAGATGGTCTCGTTCAGATCACAGCAGACGCTGCGATCAAACACGATGGGCATAGTAGTCCCTCCAAGCCCCTCAATCAATTGATCTGCGACTACTCTGGACGGTAAGATAGCGGTATGGTTTCCTCTTTGCATACCTGGATACAGTCTACCATACTATGGTACATGTTACAGCACATTTCTCACGTTTTTTCACACATTGTGACGAGATTGTGAACACCTTTGGCAGTAAATGTTCTTGCTTGCTTTCTTCATTCGTCGGATGTCGTGAGACGAGCTACGAAAAGAGCGTAGTTATGAATAGAGTTGCTGTATTTTGTTTAGAGGAGGAAATTTCCATGTCCCATCCCTTTCCACGACGCCGTCGTCGCACATCGGCAGGTGTGCTATTTTGCGGCGTTCTGCTCGTACTGACGATGCTGCTCGCGGCCTGCGGCAGTGGTGGCTCAACATCAACTGGCAGCGGAAGCGGCTCGACGCCCAATCCGCAGACGCCCACGGTCACGCCTCCCCGCGACCTGCTCACTCCCGGTACGCTGACGGTCGGCAGTGATACCACCTATCCACCGCAGGAATATATCGACACGACGACGGGCCAGCCTGCCGGTTTCGATATTGATCTCATCACCGCGGTTGCCCAGCGCATGGGTTTGCAAGTGCATGTTGTTTCAACCGGCTTTGATACCATCATCGATGGCCTGATTGCCAAACGCTTCGATGTCGTGATCTCCGCCGTTACCATCAACCCTGATCGCCAGCAGAAAGTGGACTTCGTTCCCTACTTCAACGCCGGTGAGTCGCTGCTGGTGCAGAAGGGCAACCCTCACAATATCAAGACCGTCTCCGACCTCTGCGGACAGGCTGTTGGCGTGCAGAGCGGCACCGTTGAACAGACTGACCTGCAAACGGCAGACAAGGCGTGCAAATCGTCGAACAAGCCCGGCATTAATATGACCGTGCTGAAGGATCAGACCGCCGTCGTGCAGTTGCTGGCGACCAACCGCGTAGTTGCCACCTACCAGGACTCGCCCGTGACCGATTATTACATCAAGCAGAATCCCGGCCAGTTCGAGGTTGGCGGCTCTGTCGTCAACGCCGCCCCCGAAGGTATCGTCATTCGCAAGAACGATACCTCCATGTTCAACGCCGTCAAGAGCGCCTTCGACTCTCTGAAGGCTGATGGTGGCTACAGAAATCTCATTAATAAATGGGGTCTCACCAGCGGAGCTATCTCCATGATGGACCGCCGCGTCCAGATCGCCGCCTGATCTTTCTGTTAGAGGTTTTGCGAAACACAGGAGGTGTACTGTGAGGCGTTGAGTGAGCGAAGCTCACTCAAC
>DASTKE010000408.1:0-13509 GCA_035716105.1 Ktedonobacteraceae bacterium
GTAACGACCAGGGAGTGTTGAAAGATACGAGGAGGTTTCAGGACGGAAAGAGATACTCATGTGTTCCACCTCAGTTTAGGGGTAAAGGGACGAACGAACCAGCTTCCCACGAATGGGCTATATACCAAGTATAAGGATAAAAGGTCTTATACACAAGACCGGTTTGGGATCGGGGTGTAGTTCATTATTTTGCATGACGAGGCTGAAGGGGGCAAAGGCACCCGCAAGGGGCAATACTGTTCAAATAAGAAGAACGACAAAATCGAGAAAGTGATCGTCAGGATCGAAAGGAGGAACCGGGAGAGCATCGTGAGGCTTGCGCTTGTACTTGCGATAGAGCTTTTTGAGCACGCGAGGATTGGCTCGGAGGCGGCGAGGCGGCAAGAGGTGAGCCGTGAGTCGAGTCAGCATCTCTTGACGCAAGGCTTTCCGTTGCGAAGCCGACACCTGGGCCAACTCGTGGGTGGTCTCCTCCACCACAAAGACCGCATCACTAAAACTGAGTCGATCCGGATCCAGATTGGCTTGAGAGGCGGCCCGATGCATCAGCAGGCGCACGGCGTAATGCGCGAGCAGCAAGGCATAGACCCGCCTTTCGCACCCCATCAGGCGTGCGCGAGCGCAGCACCGGTTGTTGCAAGCGTTGATGGGTTTTGATTTCATCAAGCACCACCTCGACCTCCCAGCGCTCATGGTAGCAGTCGATCAGGTCAAGGGCGGGAGCCAGACGCGGATTGAGCAGCGTGGTGGCCAGGCGGTAGCGCTTGGCGGGTTCGCCCAGGCGCTCATCGGTAATGCGATATTCGATCACGCGCAAAAGCCTCGGCTTGAGACCCTCGCGCTGCTGCTGCGCTGTCGGCACATAGCGCGCCAGATAACTGCCATCGCAGAGTTGGCGCAGGGAGCTGGGCAGATGATGGCGAGGCCTCGGAGCCAGCACATGGGCGCGGCGCAGGCGCACCGCCTGCCAGAAGCTCAGGCCCGTAAATTGCGCATCATGCAAGAGCAGCATGTCGGCTTCAAGGGAAGGCAGTAGGGCTTCGGCGAGACAGCGCTCGGCCTGGGTGTGGTCACTGATGATGGCATCGACAATGCCATGAGAGCCACATTCACTCAGCGCCAGCAGCCGGATTTGAGGAAAGGGGCCGGGGCCGTATTGATTGCTGGGCCGGGCAAAGGCGGCGGCATTGGCCTCGCTATCAGGCACATCCTGCATGGTGCCGTCCAGAGCCATCAGTCGTTTGCCGAAACGATAGGCTCCGATGGTCTGCGGGGTACACATGGGTCGACAACAGCGGGCAAAGAGTCCTTGCAGAGGCGCGAGGCCCAACTGCTGGCGTCGATAGCAGATGGCCGAGCCCTTGACCTGCATCGCCGAGAGGCTCAAGCCCAGCACATGCAAAGGCCGGGCCAACCGTTCAAGCACCCGCGGCAAGGCCAGCCGCGTCCAGATGGCGGCAGCCAGCAGCAGATGGATGAGGAGCACCATGTTGAGCACTCGTTCGCGCTTTTCCCACGCCTGATGCCGGCTTAGTTGTTCGCAGACCTCTTCAAGGGGGTAGATCTCGTCAAAAACGGCCAGGCTGACCTGCTGACACATCTTGTCATCCAGGTCGATCTGGCGTAATCTGTACGACATGAGAGGGTCCTTTCTGCTCTTTGGATCATTGGTTCATCCTCAGTATGTCAGATCGGACTCTTCTGATGCTAGTCTTTTCTTCTTATTTGAACAGTATTGCCCGCAAGGGGCCACTCCGCATCCACCCTTCCACCCCTGCCTCTACTACCCAGCCTGTGGGAGGCCAAGCAAAGACCACGCGGTGGCGAGTAGAGGCAGGGGAAGGGCAGAGGCGGTTGGGTGGCCCCTTGCGGGTGCCTTCGTCCCCAAAACCGCTTTCGACCAAATTGAGCTATCTATATTCTCGTATCACCTGACACGAGGTCATATCTCGTGCGCTGCAGGCTTGCGTGCCGGGCAGGACTGCCCTATAATGAGTTCACTGTCATCATTTTGTGCTTTATGAAGGGTTGTAGTGTTATGAATATCGAGGGTACGTATACGCTGCAGGCAGAGCCGGAAGAGGTCTGGCGCTGCCTGCTGGATGAACATGTGCTGCGGCGCGCCATGCCGGGCGTGGAACGGCTGGAACAGGAGAACAGTGAGCGCTACAGCATCACTATGCACATCCGGCAAGCGCCGCTGGTGGGCCTGTACCAGGGACATGTCACCATTACCAACCAGCAATACCCCTACCAGTACCGGCTCTCCATTGAGGGTGAGGGGAAGCAGAGCAAAATCAGCGGCGAGGGCATTATCCTGCTGAACAGGCACGCCGAGAATACCGTCGTTTCCTACAAAGGCACCCTCAACGCCGGCACCCTGGTGACGCTGCTCCCGCCACCACTGGTACAGGGCGCGGCCAAATTGCTCATCCAGCAGTTCTTTACCGCCCTGGCTGAACACCTGCGCACCATGAGCCGCGTGGAAACAGTCGCGAGTACAGTTACGACCTCCTGGAATACGCCCGAAGCGCATACGGATGAGCAAAAGATACCGGCGAATAATGGCTCAGCAAGGGAGCACACGCACATTTCAACACCTGACGCTCCCCCGCCGGCTCCGGTCGCCGCGCAACTCCCGTTTCCACTGGCGCTCATCCGGCGCTTCACCGGAGAGAATGGCGCGTCGCTCGTCGATTCACTCCGGGGCGTCCGTGCGCGCCGTTTCGGTATTCTCGTTGCTTTGCTGGTCCTGGTCTGGGTTGGCACCCGCATCCCAAAGTTTTTTCATCTATCCTGATAGTCCTGTAGGGGCCGATTGATCGGCGCTGGGCGCGATAAATCGGCCCCTACAACAATTTTTTACCCCTGTAAAATCTCGCATTGACGGATACACCTGCTCTGCGGTAGAGTGTTGGGTATGGTTGATCCCGCTGTATGTTGTCCTTATACCGGTGGTTCTCTTAACGCAGTTTCACAAAGAATGTGGAAACGCGAGGTAAAGGAGATGGTTCCATGCAGACGATGGATAGCGATGTCAGGGATGAAGTCTTTGTAGATGAGTATACTGGTGGGCTGGTTGGTCCGAGCCTGGGCTTTGCGGCGACGGTGAAGGATGGTGGGCGCATTCGCTGCGTAGTGCCGCCCGGCTGCTGGGGACCGATGATTACACCCGATTTTCGCGGTGGACACGAGGTGACGCGCCCGGTAGCTGTAGCAGGCGCAAAGATCGGTGATGCCATTGCCATCACCATTGAGTCTATGCGCGTCCTCTCGCTGGCAACCGCCTCTGGTACGATGGTAACAAACACGGCAGCCTTTGGCGATGACCCCTTTGTGGATAAGAAATGTCCCGGCTGCGGCACAGCGTGGCCCACGACTCGACTTGAGGGGACTGGCGAGAGCAGCGTTCGCTGCGCCAATTGTGGAACGGTGGTTGCCCCATTTGGCTTCGAGGAGGGCTATACCATCGTCTTCGACCATGACGATAAGGTCGGATTGACGGTAGGCGCGGACACGGCCCATGACTTTGCGCAGCGCGCTCGCGAGGTCGCGGCCCTGCCGCCCAATGCGCGCCAGTATCCCATCCTGCTTTTTGAGCCGCACACCATCCCCGGCGTGCTGGCGCGGTTGCGCCCCTTCATCGGCAACATTGGCACCACACCCAGCGTTGACCTGCCCGACTCCCACAACGCCGGAGACTTCGGCAACTTCCTGGTTGGCGCACATCACCCCTACGGTATGACCCTTGAGGCGCTCAACCGGGCCAAGACGGACGCCCACCTGGATACCAACGAGGTGCGCGCCGGAGCAGTGCTCATCTGCCCGGTCAAGATCGAGGGCGGCGGCATCTACATCGGCGATTGCCACGCCAACCAGGGCGACGGCGAGCTTGGACTGCACACGACGGACATCACCGCCGAGGCCAGCGTGCGCGTCAACGTCATCAAGAACCTGGCGCTGGATGGCCCCATCCTGCTGCCCGTTGCCGAAGACCTGCCCTTCATCGCTCGACCCTATAGCAGAGAGGAGATTGAGGCAGGCGAGCGTCTGGCGCAGCGCTACCACGTGACCTTGCAGCGCAATATGGGGCCAGTGCAGTTCATCGGCACCGGCCCGACGCTCAACGAGGCCACCGACAACGCCATACAGCGTGCCGGTGAGGTGCTGCACATGACGCAGGCGGAGGTGCGCAATCGCTGCACCATTACCGGCGGCGTGGAGATTGGTCGTCTCCCCGGCGTCATACAACTCACCATGCTCGCCCCGCTGGACAGGGTCGATGCCGCCGGTCTCGGCTCCTACGTGAGAGCGCAATACGGATTGTAGCCGTTTTGATGGTTTGCTATGAAAAAGGGTCTCTGGCATGTCATTCTGAGCGCCGCGAAGAATCTCCAAGCAGCCTGGTCGAGTGGTGGGTTGCCAGAGATTCTTCGCGGCGCTCAGAATGACACATCTAAGCCGGTTTTTCATGGCTTCTCAGGAGAACCAGTTATGGAGGTACGTGTCGCGCTTTACGGGGCGGCTCGCGTCGTGATTGGCAGGCCGCAGGTCGATATCGCGTTAGACGAGCCTGCGGGTGCCGCGACACTGGGGCAGGTGTTGGAGCAACTCTGCGCTGCGTACCCACGAGCGCGACCCTACATACTTGATGGAGATGGGATGCTGCAAAGCTATATCCGGGTGCTCATCAACGATGAGCGCCCGGTTCCCGATGCAACGCTGGCTACACTGCTGCACGACGGAGATCGCGTGACGCTGCTGGTAGCTGTGGCCGGTGGAACGCACAAACTTACGCTTGCTATCCCCTGTGATCCAGCGCGATGAATATGTCCGTCACAATCAGTGTAAAGCCGCAAATGATGTACAGGTAACGCTTGCCGTTGCTGTATGGCCCTTTGTTGCCCAATGGGATATTCCCCAGGAACGCCCTCGCGAATGACGATTCGATAAGCAGACCGCTGCACACAAAGATGATGCCAGCCCCCAGTTGAATGACAAAACGGAGCACGTCGTAGAGCAGCGTGTTTCCCGCCAGCCACGCCCAGAGCATGACAATCAACATTCCCATAAACAGGACTGTAATAGTCCAGGCCACCACGCGAAAAACGTTCTTTTGCGTATCCATAATAATTTCTCCATGAGTGCGTTATTCACAGGCTTTCATAGTATAAACGCATGTGTATATGAGATATTACAGATGCATCGGCTCGTGATGCCTATGACAATGAATACTGATACTGAGCAATTACAACGAACTAAACTCAGGCACTTCGTGCGAGAAAGCCTTACTTTTTGCCAGAGCAGAGTATATAATGATGGCGGTTGAGCAGCAGAGAGTCAGGCAGGTTGATTGCTCTTGAGAAACGTCTATTTCCGCTTCATTTTTAGCCAGGAATCTGTTACACTTGTACATGAAGAATGGTCGAAGGGGGTCAGCGCAATGAAAAAGTTCTTTATCAGTTACAACAAGGCGGACCGTGCATGGGCCGAATGGATTGCGTTCCAACTGGAAGATGCGAGCCCCGATTACACCACCATCAGCCGGGTCTGGGATTTTCAGTCTGGAAACAACTTTGCCTGGGAGATGCACAAAGCTCTTCAAGAAGCCGAACATACGCTCGCCCTCCTTTCACCTGATTATCTCGATCCAAAGGCAGCTTTTTCTCAGGCCGAATGGACCGCAGCTTTTAGTGAAGACCCGTTGGGAGAGATGCGAAGATTGATTCCCGTGCGCGTGGAAAAATGCAGGCCCAGGGGGCTACTTGCACCAATTGACTATATCGACCTGGTGGGATTGGAGAAACCAGCCGCCAGAGAAGTGCTTCTTGAAAGAATATCCGGCAAGCGTCGCAAGCCTCAGCAGGAACCTCCTTTCCCGGGAGGCTCCAGGAGCAAATCCTGACCCGACAGCGAGCAAAGAGGAGGGAAGAAACCACCCATGTCCCCAACTACTGAACAGAAAGCCTTTCACATCTTTTGCTCCTATGCTTATACAGATGAAACGTTCCTGAAAGAGCTGGAGAAGCACCTGGTCGTTTTGCGGCGACAGAATTTGATTGCTGACTGGTACGAGCGTGAGGTTGTTCCAGGAGTAAATTGGAAAGATGAAATCGATACCCATCTGAAAACGGCAAAGCTCGTTCTTTTCCTGATCAGTCCAGATTTCATTGCCTCGGATTATCGCCGTGGTCCTGAAGTAGAACTGGCTATCGCAAGGCACGAGGCAGGAGAAGCACGAGTAATTCCTGTCATTCTGCGCTCAAGTGATTTGAAAGACACTCTATTAGAGAAACTCCAGGCTTTGCCCACGGGAGCTAAACCCATAGCCAGTTGGTTCAATCGTGACGAGGCTTTTTTAGATGTCACCAGGGGCATCCGAAAAGCCGTCAAAGAATTGCTTTCTAATTCGAAGCCTGTCATCTCTGTGGTCGAGCAGAAGGACTTTTTTATCAGCTACTATCAGAGCGACCGCGCATGGGCCGAGTGGATTGCCCATCAACTGGAAGATGCAGAGTATTCCAGTACCTTGCAGAGCTGGGATTTTGAGCAAGGAACGGACTTTGTCCAGGAAATGGAAAAGGCAACAGAAGAGGCACGGCGCATCATTACTGTCCTTTCACCTGACTATGTAGATGCGCTTGCCAGGTACCCGGAAGAGGCCAGACAGGCCGCGTTCAAAAGCAGCCCTCGCGGAGAGCAAAGCCTTCTGGTGCCGGTGCATGTACGTGAGTGCAGGCAACAACTGACCGGCCTATTATCATCTATTGTGTATATTGATCTTGTTGGACGGGATGAAGACACGGCCCGCGAAAAACTGCTTGCCGGTGTCCAGCATGAGCGGCGCAAGCCGGTATCTCGGCCAGTTTTTCCAGGTATGGCTCAGAGTTCCCTCAGTGAACGACCCGCTTTTCCGACAAGCATGCAGGAACAGGCTCCCCCATTCCCTGGAAGCGGGGTTCAGTCTATCATGCCAAAATCATCAGGCTCTATCCAGACAGCGTCTCTCTGGAATGTTCCCTACCATCGTAATCCCTTTTTTATCGGTCGTGAGGATATTCTTGAACGTCTCCACCAGACATTCATGACGGATAAAGCAGGGTTAGCACAAACGCAAATCATTAGCGGGTTAGATGGTATCGGCAAAACGCAAATCGCTGTTGAGTATGCCTACCGCTATCGCGACGATTACCAGGCCGTGCTCTGGGTGAGAGCCGATACACGCGAAAGCATGATTTCAGATTTCGCCCATCTTGCTGATCTGCTCGATCTTCCTGAGAAAAATACCGCAAATCGTGAATATGCCGTGAGCGCGGTCAATCGCTGGCTAAACAATGCAACAGGGTGGCTGCTGATCCTGGATAATGTCGAGGATCTGAGAAGCATCTATGATTTCATCCCATATGGCGGCAGGGGACACGTTCTACTCACCACCTGTGCCCAGGCAGCAGGAACCTTTGCCACAGGCATCGAACTTGAGACAGTACAGGCGGATGAGGGCGCACTTTTTCTCCTCCGCCGGTCCAGGATCATCGCGCCAGATGCCACGCTTGAAAGCGCAGTCGAGTCTGACATCGCCAGGGCCAGGGAAATCTCAGAGCGTATGGGAGGATTGCCTCTTGCCCTCGATCAGGCCGGGGCGTTTATAGAGGAAACCGCCTGTAGCCTCGACGAGTATCTTGAACTTTACCAGAAGCAGCATAGAGAACTACTCAAGCAGCGAGGCGACATTGCCGACCCGCATCCTGAACCCGTTGCCACTACCTGGTTGCTCTCGTTCGAGAAAGTCGAACGGGCCAATCCCGCTGCTGCTGAATTGCTTTATCTCTGCGCCTTTCTCCAGCCCGATGCCATTCCTGAAGAGATCATTATTGAAGGCGCATCTATGCTTGGCCCCATCCTTCAGCCTGTTGCCGCCAGCCCGATCAAATTAAAAAAGGCGATTGCCGAACTGCTCAAATATTCCCTTGTGCGCCGCGACTCCAAAGCGAAAACTCTCAGCATTCATCGTCTGGTGCAACTGGTGATTAAGGATAGCATAGATGAGAGACAGCAGCGTCTATGGGCTAAACGCGCTATCAAGGCCGTTGAACGCGCATGTAACTTCCGTGAGGAAACATTGGGATCTCAACATTCTGACGTTGCACAGAGTCTCAGCGTCCTGGCTTATGTTTACCAGGCCCAGGGGAAATACGTCGAGGCGGAGTCTTGTTACCAACGAGCGCTTGCCATTTACGAGGATGCATCAGCAAGCGAGTCGCCTTATCTAGCAGGGACTTTAAAGAACTATGCTGACCTGCTTATCAAGATGAAGCGATCAGGTGAGGCTGCGAAGCTGAGCGAACGAGCCAGCGAGATAGAAGCGATGCATGCATAGGAGCCATCCAGCACAGGACAGGACAGGTAGTGGATAGGATAGATAGAGGGCATGACGCCATGCAAAACTCCTCTGAAACATTATTTTATGTAGATTATCATGAAAAAGATTTGCGATGGGCCGAGTGGATATCCTGGCACCTGGAACAGCAAACAGGCTACAAGGTTCATTTCAATGGATGGGATTTGCAGGCCGGACAGAACCGCGAGCAAATCTTCCAGCAGCTCCTTGCCCGGTATGACTTCATCATCGCCGTTCTTTCACCTCATTATGACATATCTGACAAGGATTCTATCTTATCTTCTGCTCTGGCGCGGGACAGGCGGGAAGGGCAGAATAGGATCCTACCGGTGCGTGTGGAAGAGTGTGATCCACCAGGACAACTATCCCCCCTTATCCCCATTGATCTTGTAGGTCTGGATGACGGGGAAGCGCTCAGGACGCTTATCAACTGGATAAGTCGCAAACGTCGTAAGCCAGAAGAGCCACCGGCCATCAGTGCTCTTAGAAAAAGTGAGCCTGTGGCGGTTGAGGAGGTACGCTTATCCATATCCCCCTCCCCGCTCTGGCACGTTCCCTATCCTCTGTATCCCTCCTTTGTAGGCCGGGAGACACTCCTCAGCGAGATAGAAACTATCCTCAATGCAGAGAAGATAGCCGCGATAGCGCAACCAGAAAAGATGACCAGTCCGGGCGGTATCGGTAAGACACAGATTGCCATTCAATATGCCCACCGGCACTACCCCAACGACTACAAATTCGTTCTCTGGGCAAAAGCAGATGCACCCGATATATTCAGCTGGGACCTGCTGAGCATTGCCACCCGACTAAAGCTGCCTGAGAAGGATGTATTAGATCGCACCCTGGTGGTGCAGGCGGTTAAACGCTGGCTGCTAGACCATACAGATTGGCTGCTTATCCTCGATAATGTTGGGGAACCGGAGATAGTCACGGATTTTCTCTCCCTGACTCATGAGGATGGTAGCTCTCCCGGCAACAGAAGGCATGTCCTGCTGACGACGCGCACCCAGGCATTGAGAAATACAGCCCACTACATCGAGCTTCAGCCATTAGAGGTGAAGGAAGGAGCCTTGCTTCTCCTCCGTCAGGCCGGGCGCGTCGATAATGCTCTTGAAACCGATCGTAGCGCGGCACAAGAAATCTCACAGGCTATGCAGGGTCATCCCCTGGCGCTCGAACATGCGGGAGCATACATTGCCAAAACCGCTACCGATCTGTTCAGCTATCTCAGCATCTATCGGGAACGCCAGGCGGCACTGGCACAACAGATAGCCCCTTCGTTATCACCAGAACCTGTAAGTATCACCTGGTTTCTCTCCTTCAAAGTCATCAATCCCGTCCCACAAAAACTGCTCTACCTCTGTGCATTCCTGCATCCAGAGGCCATTTCTCAGGAGATGATTTTCAAAGGAATTCAAGACCTCGATCTGGATCTTTCAGGCATTGAAATCAACCAGCCCCAGCTGGGGGCCGCCTTTAGCGAACTCGTCGATTATGCCTTGCTCGCTCGTGTTCCCAATGAGAAGAGCTTGTATACTATCTCACCACTATTACAAACACTTATCAGGAGTGAGATGGATGAGGTGATGCGGCGGAAGTGGGGCGAACGTGTCGTACATATTGTGAATCGCGCATTTCCTATGCCGGATTTCACAACCAGTCGGCGCTGCCGCTCAACTATTCCCCAGGCTAGCACCTCTATTGGGCTCATAAAACAGTGGAATATCGAGACAGTGGAAGCGGCACAATTGTTGGATCGGGTGGGATATTACCTGGGATATTATGTACAGGAGCCTGTATATTTTGCGAAAGCCGTGTCTTTCTGCACCTGGGGGCTGAATATTCGCATCAAACTGCTCGGGGAGCATCATCCCGATGTAGCTACCAGCCATAATCATCTGGCCTTGCTCTATCGTATTCAAGGTAATGTTGAAGGTAATGCGGCATTGGCCGAAGAGCACTACCAGCAAGCATGCGTGATTCGCCAGCAGTTGCTGGACGCCGATGGCACAAATCCTACACCGGAGCACCTCGACGACCTCGCTCACCTCTACTACTCCCATAGAGAGTACGACCTGGCAGAGCCGCTCTATAAACAGGCGTTGAAAATTCGCGAGCAAAAGTTTGGAGAGGAAAACCCCGCCGTAGTTATTAGCTTGAACAACCTGGCCGAACTCTACTCGATCCAGGGCAAGTACGCCCTCGCGGAGCCACTTTACCAGCGAGCATTGACTATCAGTGGACAGGCTTTGTCCCTGAATGTCGCAAATGCCGTCGATGTCATCCATAATCTCAAGCGGGTAGCAGAATTCTATATGACTCAGGGAGATTATAGACAGGCAGAGCCGCTCTATCAGCGAGCATTAGCGCTCAGCAAACAAACGCTGAACCCGGTATATGTGGTACACAGTCTCAATAATCTGGCGCTGTTCTACCAGCATCAGGGCAAATATGCTCAGGCTGAAGTGCTCCTCAAACAGGTTCTGGACAGCCAGGAACACCTCCCGGAACCCGATGCTCTTTCGATTGCCGACTGCCTCAATAAACTGGCCTCACTCTACCGCATTCAGGGTAAATACGATCAGGCCAGACCGCTCTATGAGAGAGCACAATACATTCACGAACAGGTTCTTGGACTGCATCACCCTTCTGTAGCTCACGATCTCAATAACCTGGCCTTTCTTTACTACGCCCAGGGCCAGTATGATCAGGCCACTTTGCATTATGAGCGCGCCTTGTATATTCAGGAGCAGGTTCTTGGGCCGGTTCATTCTGAGGTAGCAAATAGCCTGAATAATCTGGCCCTGCTCTACCGTGTTCAGGGTGATTACGATCAGGCTCTGACGGCCTATCAGCGAGTTCTAGACATTCAGGAGCAGGTTCTTGGAAAAGATCACTATGAAGTTGCCAATACCCTGAATAATATGGCAGAAGTGTACTACGCTCAGAGTGAATACGATCAGATTGAGCCTCTGTGTAGAAGAGCGCTGGGGATTCAGGAGCAAACCCTGGGAGAGAACCATCTTGATGTGGCTCGAACCTTAAAAAATCTGGCTCGTTGGTACCGCATGCAGAATAACTATGTTGAGGCTGAACGTCTTTATACGAAAATCAAGGAACTCTATGAGCGTACATGGGGTGCTGAGCATCCCAATATGGCTCATGCTCTTAATAACCTGGCGGTGTTGTATCGTTCCCAGGGAGATCATCTCCAGGTCGACCCCCTTTACAAAAGTATCCTTGCCATTTACGAACGTTCACTCGGTTCTGAACACCTCGATGTCGCAAATGTTCTTAACAATCTAGCCATGCTGTATCGTTCTCAAGCGGATTACCAGCAGGCGGAATGGCTTTATAGACGAGTGTTAGCTATTCACGAGCAGGCGTCAGGATTACCATATGTGCATATGGCAATCATCCTCGAAAACTATTCCTACCTCCTGCGGAAGCTGGGACGAGAGGCAGAAGCAGTCAGGATGGAGGCTCGTGCAAGAGAAATACGCATCAAACACGCGAATGAGGAATTGCCTATCTCATGAGGCAACAATACGAGCCTGTCTATTATCTTCCGTCACTCTCTTTCACATTCAATCAGGAGTAACTATGGCACATTTATCAGAGCATCCGGCACTGCCGGAGTTGCAACGTTATATGGACGAGGTTTGTCAGGAGCGCGGCTGGAATAAGGATGATTACGCGCAAAAGTTTTTGCTGTTCACGGAGGAGGTGGGAGAGTTGGCGAAGGCCATACGCAACGCGGCGGGTCTGTATGATGAGCAAGCGAAGCAGCAGAAGCAGGAGGGACAGCAGGAGCGGCGGCGAGCGAACCTTGAAGAGGAGTTTGCCGATGTGCTTAGCTACCTGCTGGACTTAGCCAACTACTTTCATGTCGATCTGGAACAGGCTTTTCGCGAGAAAGAGCGGGTCAACAAGACGCGCAGGTGGGAATAAGAAAAACAGGATAAATACGTCAGGCCACCCGCAAGGACCGTTAGCTTGCCCAACAAGGTTTGCCAGGCTAAAGAAAAACAGGATAAATACGTCAGGCCACCCGCAAGGGGATGGCCCTACTATACTCGTGCATTGGCCTGCGAAGCCGTCGTCTAGTAGGGCCATCCCCTTGCGGGTGGCCTGGCGATTTTTTCCAACTCGCTCTATTCCCATCTGCGCGTCTCGTTATTCCTTCAAAAGGATGTTCAGGTCGGTTGTCAGTTGGGAGGGGGCGAAGGTGTCGCTGAGGAAGGCGCGCTCTTTGCCCTGCTTATCGATGACGTAGAGCGCCGTCGAGTGATTGACCGTGTTGGCGGTTGCCGCAGAGGCGTACATGCTGTAGGCCGACCAGACGGGTGAGAGCTGTCTTTCCGTGCCGGTCAGATAGTGCCAGTAGTCAAGCATGTGATGAACTCTGGAGAAATTGAGCACGGAAGCCTGTGTGTCGCCCTTCGGGTCGACGCTGACCGCCAGCACTGTCACGTGCTGCGCGTTGCTGCCGAGGCTGAGCATGACGCTATGCAGCTTCTCGGCGGTCAGTGGGCAGACATCGGGGCAATGGGTATAGAGAAAGGTCAGCACGACCGGCTGGCCCTTGAACTGCGAAAGCGATACCAGTTTGCCAGATTGATCGGTCAGGCGAAAATTGGGAGCGGGCGTCCCACCGAGGTCAGTTCCTTGCAGGCCAGAGGTATTTGTGCTGGTCGTACTGGAGGCGCTGCTGGTACTGGATGCATTGTTGCGCATCCCAATAAGGGCGACGATAATCACCACCAGAAAGGCCGTGACAAGCACCGAAAGCCGCGAGGCGAGACGCCAACTCATACGCATACAGAAGCCCTCTTTCAATGGATCACGCGGTCAAGCACCATGGCGGCGAAGATCAGCGTAAGGTAGCAGTTTGAGTACCAGAAGAGCGTGCGCGCCCAGCGTTTCGACTTGTCGAGCAGCAGACGCACGGAGAGGTAGATCATTCCCCCACCAAGCGCCAGGGCCACGACCAGGTAGAAATATCCCATCGTGTGCATCACAAAGAGGATGAGCGTCACCGCCAGCAGCAGCAACGAGTAGAGCAATATCTGCTTGCGCGTCTCCTGCTCGCCCATGACCAGGGGCATCAT
>DASTKE010000409.1:0-2003 GCA_035716105.1 Ktedonobacteraceae bacterium
TAGAGAGAACGAGGTCTAGAGCAGCATGGCAGTACCACAGCGACACGATAACCTGCCAGGACAGATACCGTCGCGAGAACAGGATGTTCCATCGCTGTTCAGCGATTTCGACCTGTATTTGTTCGGGCAGGGAAAGCATTATCGCATCTATGAAAAAATGGGGGCGCATCCCCGCACGGTCAACGGTGTAGAGGGCGTCAACTTCGCGCTCTGGGCCCCCAACGCACACGCAGTCTCTGTGATAGGCAATTTCAATGGCTGGCAGCATGGGGCAAATCCCATGCATCTACGCCACATCGACCTGGGCGTCTGGGAGTGTTTTCTCCCAGGGTTGCGGATTGGCGACCTCTACAAGTACGCGATCTCCTCAAAATATAACAACTATGTCGTTGAAAAAGCTGATCCTTACGGGCTCGCCGCTGAAATGCGCCCGAAGACAGCCTCTATCGTCGCCGATATTCAGCGGCAGCAGTGGGAAGATGCGGCATGGATGCAGGAGCGTACACAGCGCCAGCAGTTGTCCTCGCCTATCTCGATCTATGAGGTACACCTGGGATCGTGGCGGCGTGTAATTGAGCCATCTGGCGAAAACCGCTTTATGACCTACCGCGAACTGGCGCATGTGCTGGCCCCTTACATGAAAGAACTCGGCTTTACCCATGTCGAATTGATGCCGATTACTGAATATCCCTACGATGGCTCATGGGGCTATCAGGTGACAGGATACTACGCTCCCACCAGTCGTTACGGCTCCCCAGAGGACTTTCAGTATTTCGTGGAGTACCTGCACCAGCAGGGCATCGGCGTCTTGCTCGACTGGGTTCCTGCGCACTTTCCCAAGGATGAGTATGCCTTGAGCTACTTTGATGGCACGCACCTCTATGAATATGCCGATGCCCGCAAAGGCGAGCATAAAGAGTGGGGGACCTACGTCTTTGACTATGGACGGCCCGAGGTGCGCAATTTCTTGATCGCCAGCGCGCTCTTCTGGTTGCGCGAATATCATATCGATGGCTTGCGGGTTGACGCCGTCGCCTCTATGCTCTACCTCGACTATTCGCGCAAAGCGGGTAAATGGGTACCCAACCGCTACGGAGGAAGAGAACATCTGGAAGCGATTGATTTTTTGCGCCAACTCAACGAGGCGGTTTACGCGGAACAGCCCGGAACGCTCACGATTGCCGAGGAATCAACGGCCTGGCCAATGGTGACTCGTCCCACCTATATGGGTGGACTGGGCTTCAGCTTGAAGTGGAACATGGGCTGGATGCATGACATGCTGGATTACATGAGCCTGGATCCGATCTACCGGCGCTATCATCATAACAACCTCACCTTTTCGCTGATGTATGCGTATACCGAAAACTTTGTGCTGCCGCTCTCGCACGATGAAGTCGTCTATGGCAAAAGCTCGCTACTCTCGAAGATGCCGGGGGATGTCTGGCAAAAGTTCGCCAACCTGCGCGCTTTGTTCGGGTTCATGTGCGGCCATCCCGGCAAAAAGCTGCTCTTTATGGGAGGCGAATTCGGACAGTGGCAGGAGTGGCAGTATGCACAAAGCCTGGATTGGCACCTGCTCCAGGCACCACATGATGCTCACCACGCCCGTTTGCGCGACTTTGTACGTGACCTGAACCAACTCTACCGGCAAGAACCTGCGTTGAGTGTGCTGGACTTTGATCCGGCAGGATTCTCCTGGATTGATGTACACGATTCGGATAACAGCGTCGTGTCATTTATGCGCAAGAGCAACAATGAGCAAGAGACGCTCGTATTTGTGTGCAATTTCACTCCTGTGACACGAAGTGGATACCGGCTGGGCGTCCCCTACGCGGGCGAATATTATGAAGTCATCAACAGCGATGCGACTCGTTATGGAGGGAGCGGTGTAGAGAATCCACAGCCTATGCCCAGTGGGCCGATCCCCTGGCAATCCTGCCCGCACTCTATTCTCCTGACATTACCCCCACTGGCGAGCGTCATCTTGAAACGGCGACCTATTT
>DASTKE010000410.1:0-2750 GCA_035716105.1 Ktedonobacteraceae bacterium
GACGGTCGCGTCCCGCTATCCCGACCTCGGCGCGGTAGTCGCTTTCTACGGCGCTGGCTATGACCCCACACCCGAACAGGTCGCGGCAGTCAACGCTCCGGTGCTGGCAATCTACGGCAGCCAGGACACCTCGGTACCGGCAGAACAAATCCACAAGATCGAGCGCCTCTACAAAGCTGCCGGAAAAGACTTGACCGTCAGAATTTATGACGCCGGTCACGCCTTCATCAACCCGAATCATGGCGCGCTCAACGCGGAGGCGGCGGCAGACGCCTGGCCGCGAGCTGTTCAGTTCCTCAAAGACCACCTGCGCTAAGCGTTTTTGTAAAAAATGAGGGAACAGAGGTACATCTAAGGAACAGGGGTATTAAGATGCTTCGCTTCAGAAACTATTGGACCTACAGCATTGGCCTTGCCATCGCCTGGGCGGTTGTTCTGCTACTCACACGGACGATCCGCGGCAGCGAGGGCGCGCAGACCACCCTGCTGGTCTTTTTCGGCTTCTGTATCGGCTGGGTGTCGACAACAATTGCCCGATACGTCTATCCGCCGCCAAGGCGTTGGGAGTTGAACCGCCGCCAGGAGTGATATCCTCTTACTCCTGTGGCACCGCGATTACACGCGCTCGATCTCGTGGATCGAAGCGCTCTCGCAGGGAATCGCCCAGGAGATTGAGGCTGAGCACCACAAGCAGAATTGCCAGAGATGGGCCGAGCAGCATCCACGGGTCGCTGTTGATGTAGACCTGGGCATCGCTAATCATCGAACCCCACTCCGGTGTGGGAGGCTGCACGCCCAGACCCAGGAAGCTGAGCACCGATTCGTCGAGGATGGCGAAGGAGATGGAGATGGTGGCCTGCACCAGCAAGGGACTGAAAATGTTGGGCAGCACGTGGCGCAGGAGAATTTTCCGAGTGCGCGTTCCCGTGACCACCGCCGCTGTGATATATTCCTGCGCCGAGATCTGCAACGCCTGCCCTCGCGCCAGCCGTGCATAGATAGGGATACGCACGATGGCCAGCGCAATGGCGACATTGATGATGCTCGGCCCCAGGGAGGCTACTATCGCCAGGGCCAGCACAAGCGAGGGAAAGGAGAGCAGGGCATCCACAATCATCGTGATAACCTGGTCAACCCAGCCCTGGAAGTAGGCGGCAACCATGCCGAGCAACGTGCCTGAGAGACCGCCCAGCAAGATCGAAATCAGGCCCACCGACAGTGAGATGCGCGTCCCGTAGATAATGCGGCTGAGCTGGTCGCGTCCAAGCGAGTCGGTGCCAAGCGGGTGCGCCAGGCTCGGCCCCTGCTCCGCGATAGATGGATGATACGCCAGCGGCGGATATGGGCTGATAAGAGGCGCGAAAATAGCGGCAAAAACGAATGCCAGCAAGATCAACCCGAACCATAGGCGCGGGTCTTGCCGGAACGCTCTCGCCATCCGCACATACCAGGGCGGGCGCGCCGCAAACGCTTGAATGCTTACCGCACGAGATTCTTCACTATAGTCTGTCGGTATCGCCATGTGTTTCCTCGTATACATGTAGGGCCGCGATAATGAACTTTAACAAAAGTCTATGAGACGGAATCCCGTAGGGGCGACCCTGGTGGTCGCCCGCACCAGGAGCGCAGCAACTGGCACACTGATCGCATTAGACTGCCGACACGCTTCGCTGTCGGCGCGGGCGACCACCAGGGTCGCCCCTATGGGATTCCGGCCCCTATCCATTTTCATCTGTGTCCGTTCTTTATCGCCTGTCGAAACGGATGCGTGGGTCGATCACGGCATAGGACAGGTCAACCAGCAGGTTGGCTCCCATGTAGGCAAACGCGGACAGCAGGACGACGCCTTGAACGGCGGGATAGTCCTTCGAGAGCATACTTGTGACCGCTAGCTGGCCGATGCCGGGCCAGAGAAAAATCGACTCGACGACGAAAGCGCCGCCAATGATTGCCCCCACCTGCAAGCCAATGATGGTGAGCACCGGAATGGTCGCGTTGCGTAGGGCGTGAACGTACTGCACACGCCGTTCGGCCAACCCTTTAGCCCGTGCGGTGCGCACGTAGTCCTGGTTTAGCACCTCAATCATACTGGCCCGAATCTGCCGCAGATTGAGGGCGATGGCTCCCGTCCCCAGCGTCACCATCGGCAAGATCAGGTCGCGAATATTGCCCGTCGGGTCATCGGCGAATGACACGTAGCCGCCCGGCGGAAAGGCGCGTATGGTGACGGCGAAGAGAAAGAGCAGCACCAATCCCAGGACGAAGCCGGGAATAGCCGTCGTCATCAGGCTGAAAACGTTCACCAGCCAGTCTATCCACGTATCGCGATGGGTGGCCGAGTAGATGCCAAGCGGCACCGCAACCACCAGCGAGTAGAGCAGTGCGCCAATTCCCAGCTCGGCAGTTATGGGCAGGCGCTGCCCAATAGCCTGCAATACCGGCTGCTGAAGCTGGATGGACTGCCCCAGATTTCCATGCAAGAGCTGCCAGAGCCAGATGCCAAATTGTTCGAGCAGCGGCTTATCCAGCCCCAGTTGCTGGCGCAGCGCCGCCACCGTCTGCGGCGTTGCCTCCTCACCCAGCAGCACGCGCGCAGGGTCGCCGGGAACAAGATGAATCATCAGAAAGGTCATGAAACTGACCAGCAGCGCCACGGGAATAATGAATAAAACGCGCCGCACGATATACCGGGCCACAACGATTCTCCATTTCAACAACATTCTGCATGGATGATGCGCAGGGCAATGGTG
>DASTKE010000411.1:0-4082 GCA_035716105.1 Ktedonobacteraceae bacterium
GCAACGAAGAATCTTCGTTGCCGGCCTCCTTCATGGCACAATCGAACCACACTTTTTAAAGTAGTTTTCCTGCTACTCAGGTGACTGCATAAGCCCGATGAGGTTGCCGTCCGCGTCTTTTACCGTTGCAATCAGCTTTCCCCCGCCGACGTTTTGCACCTCTTGCTGCACTTGCGCGCCAGCGTCCAGGAGACGTTGCAGGCTTTGCCGGATGTCGTGAACCTCCCTGTAGCCAAGCGGCCCCGTCATTCCTTTGCGGTGGCCATGAGGGTCCAGGCCGATTTCCTGGTCGCCAACCCGAAAACCAACATAGTACGGCCCATCCACGTAAGGCTCTACGCCCAGAAACGTGCTATAAAGCGTCTTCGCCTGAGCCAGGTCTTTGACGGGATAGACGAATAAGCTGATACCTTGAGACATGAAGAACTCCTTCTACTCACTGAACATCCAGATTTCAATCGAGACGTTGCTGCCCACCCGGCGCTTCCACGGGAACCGGTCTCCCTGTCACATCGGGTGGGTTTCGCTCGTCACTATTATGACGGAACGCGACGAAAGAATGTGACCGGTGGACGAGTTTAATGGAGTTTGACAAAATAACACGGATTCGGAATTCACGTAGGGCCGCGATTTATCGGCCCATGCCCGTTTTGCCGATAAATTGGCGTTGGCCTCGATCAATCGAGGCACTACAGAGGTTGTACGCGGTTGTCGGATTATTTCGTGAAAATCCATAAACTTGTTCTTTAACTTCTATGAGAGAACAGAATGAAGGAATAGAACTGATGGACGAACATGAATGGCTGGCGGAGCAATTCGAGGCCAACCGGAGCCACCTGCAAGCAGTGGCCTACCGGATGCTCGGCTCGCTCTCAGAGGCGGACGATGCTGTACAGGAGTCCTGGCTCCATCTCAGCCGCTCCGACACGAGCAACGTCGAGAATCTGGGCGGATGGCTGACAACGGTCGTCGCACGGATATGCCTCGACATGCTGCGTTCGCGCAACTCGCGGCGCGAGGAGCCTCTAGAAGCATCCGTGACCGAGCCAATCACGAGCCACGAGGGCGGGATCGACCCCGAACAAGAAGCGCTGCTGGCCGACTCGGTCGGCCTCGCGCTGCTCGTGGTGCTCGACACCTTAAATCCTGCCGAGCGCCTCGCGTTCGTGCTGCACGACATTTTCGCCGTCCCTTTCGACGAGATCGCTCCCATCGTGGAGCGCTCCCCGACTGCGGCGCGGCAGCTTGCGAGTCGCGCACGCCGCCGCGTACAAGGAGCGGCGACGGTTCCCGACGCCGATTTCACCCCCCAGCGAGAAGTTATCGACGCCTTCCTCGCTGCCTCACGCGGCGGGAACTTCGACGCGCTACTCGCTCTGCTCGACCCGGATGTTGTGCTCCGAGCCGACAATGCAGCCGTGCTTACGGGCGCGTCGAGGGAGGTACGCGGTGCGCTAGCCGTGGCCCGGCAGTTCTCGGGGCGTGCCAGGACAGCGCAACCGGCGCTCGTGAACGGAACCGCTGGAGTCGTATGGGCTCCGGGTGGACGACCACGTGTCGTTTTTGACTTCACGATCACGCACAACAGGGTCGTCGAGATCGAGATGATCGCCGACCCGGAGCGCCTGCGCCAACTTGACCTGGTGGTGCTGGGCGATTGACGAGCCAATTTCCGTGTATAGAAGCAAAAAAGGGTTCTCACCGTGAAACAACGACCATCCAGTATGCTCTTAGTTTTCTTTGCCTGGAAAATATCCTTGAGCTAGCAGGTGTTTCAAGGGGAGAAAAGGTCGTTTTGACATGGACTCTCCCTCCAAATCCTTTCATTCAATAGGGCCACCACAGGCAACCATCTAGCTCAATAGACCGTTGCGGCCCCGCAGACTAGAGAATACCCATTTTTTATACCAAAAACAAGGCAATGGGTTGATCCATGTCAACGTAGTATTCTTCAAGCATCCAGAGAGACACCCAGAGCCAGCCGACCCAAGAGCACAGTAAACCACAAGCCACCCGCAAGGGGCAATACCGTTCAAAGAAGAAGAATTCGAGGGTGCAATGGGGCTTCGCCAGGTTGCACTGCCAATCAATGGATGGTGTGCGATGGGGCTTCTTGAGCCAGTGACTGCCAGAACCATCTGGGCCTTGATTCTCCTTATTTGAACAGTATTGCCCGCAAGGGGTGGCTTTCTTTATTTCTTTCAACAAATGAATTTGTTCCGATCCTCTTAAGTGGGCGCATCGGCTTTTAGACGAAGTATAATAACCTTGATGCTTTCAGAAAAAGGCTCTTCTTTCTAGACGAACATCCTGGGTTGGGTGAGTGCGGGATGTAGATTATGGGGAAGAATGTAGCATATAATGGCGTTGGGGTGACTACTCCTTTTGCTTTGTTGGTTGGTTCATTTGATATGTATAACAGAAGAAGGGATTGGAATATGGCTTTTCAGCTTCCTGACGAGGGGACGCCGTTTGGGCAGCGGGTGGCGCGCAGGCTGCGCGAGGAGAAAGTGATCTGGTTCACGACGGTTGATGAGCGTGGGACGCCGCAGCCCACTCCCGTCTGGTTCTTGTGGGATGAGGCGTCGGCGTCGTTCCTGATCTATAGCCGGGCAGGGGCGAAACGCTTGCAGCACCTGGAGCAGAATGCGCGGGTGGCGCTGCATTTTGATGGCAATGGCAGGGGCGGCGATATCATCGTTTTCACGGGACAGGCGCGATTCAGTCCCGATGAGTTGCCCGCCGATCAGGTACCGGCGTACCGGGAGAAGTACGCGGATTTCATTGCTCGCAGCTTTGAGACGCCGGAGAAGTTTGCCGCACTCTATCCAACGGCATTGCGCGTGTACCCGGCAATTGTACGCGGTAATTGAGAAGGAGGGTTTGGTGTGAGCAGTACACAGGATCAGGGGCAGGAACAGCAGACGCGGGTTGAGCGGGACTCGATGGGTGAGATGCGGGTGCCGGTCGATGCGTATTATGGAGCCAGCACACAGCGAGCGGTGCTGAATTTCCCGATTAGCGATTTGCGCTTTCCACGCTCGTTTATTCGCGCTCTGGGGCAGGTCAAGCAGGCTGCCGCGCAGGCGAACGAGGCACTGGGCTTGCTCGACCCGCAGGTGGCGGAGGCGATTGTGCGAGCGGCGCAGGAGGTGATCGATGGCAAGCTGGACGCGCACTTTGTGCTTGATATTTTCCAGACCGGCTCCGGCACCTCGACCAATATGAACGCCAACGAGGTGATCGCCAATCGCGCCAGCGAACTGCTGGGCGGCTCTCGCGGCTCGCGCAAGGTTCACCCCAACGACCAGGCGAACTTCGGACAGTCGTCGAACGATGTGATTCCCACGGCCATGCATCTTGCCGCGCTGGTGAGCATCGAACAGCAGTTGATCCCCGCCTTGCAGGGCTTGCAACAGGCGCTGCAGCAGAAGGCCGAGGAATTCATGCCGGTGGTGAAGACGGGTCGCACGCACCTGCAGGACGCGACGCCAATTCGCCTGGGCCAGGAGTTTCAGGGCTATGCCGGACAAATCGAGCGCGGCATCGCCCGTATGAGGCACGCGGCGCAGGAGCTGTCGGAGGTGGCGCTGGGCGGCACTGCCGTTGGCACGGGCGTCAACACGCACCCGAAGTTCGCGGCTCGCGTGACGCAGCGGCTGTCAGAAATGAACGGCGTACCCGTGCATGAGACAACCAGCCATTTCCAGGCGCAGAGCACGCTGGACAACATCGTGGAGGCCAGCGGCTCGCTCAATACGCTGGCGGTGAGTTTGATGAAGATCGCCAACGATATTCGCTGGCTTGGTTCCGGTCCGCGTGCGGGTATCGGCGAGATCGAGCTACCGGCGGTGCAGCCGGGCAGTTCGATCATGCCCGGCAAGGTCAACCCGGTGATTGCCGAGTCAGTCTGCATGGCCTGCGCGCAGGTCATTGGCAATCACACGACCATCACCGTCGCGGGTCAATCGGGCAACTTCGAGATCAACGTCATGATGCCGGTCACGGCCTACAACCTGCTGCAATCGATTGATCTGCTGGCCGCTGTCTCGCGCAACTTCACCGAGCAGTGCATTCTGGGC
>DASTKE010000412.1:0-6455 GCA_035716105.1 Ktedonobacteraceae bacterium
CCGCAGCGCAGCCAGATTTTCCGCAGCCTGGGCGATAAGCACAATGTGCAGATTGACATCTTTAAGCAGCAGATCCATCCCGGCGATATCCTGCTGAGCTGCTCGGATGGCCTGTGGGAGATGGTGCGCAATCCGCAGATCGAGAGCATCCTGAACCAGGCTCCCAATCCGCAGGTGGCATGCAGCCAGCTTCTCGAAGCTGCGAACACCAACGGCGGCGAGGATAACGTCAGCGCCGTGGTAGTTTTTGTCTATTGAGAGGTGGTACCTTCAGGGGGTACCATTCCACTATACGAGAAAAGCGATGGTATCCCTGCTGATGCCCTCTCGCACACATATGATATACTATGGCAGAATTAGCGTGAAAGGAGCTCTACTCTATGCCCGGTGAAGTAACACTGGCGCACCAGGTTGGCAAAGAATTTATGCCTGTGACCGGTGGTAGCCAGATGGCCTATGTGCTATTGGAAGCTAAGCCGACTGAATTAATGGCACAGGTCCGTATGCCACTGAATTTTTGCCTGGTGCTTGACCATTCTGGCTCCATGAAAGGTGCGAAACTCAAGAATGTCAAGGAAGCGGTCAAAATGGTCATCGACCGCTTAGAGCCAACAGATTATATATCGGTCGTCATTTTCGATGATACCTCTCAGGTCATGATTCCTTCCATGCCTGCTAATGATAACGCGGGTATGAAGGCGGCTATTGATCGTATTCGTGATGGTGGCGGCACGACAATGTCCCTGGGCATGATCCAGGGTCTCAACGAACTGCGCCGCTGGAATATCCCGAATGCCATCAATCGTATGATCTTGTTGACCGACGGTGTGACCTATGGCGACTCCGAGCGCTGTCGCCAGCTTGCCAGCGATGCTCGCGCCGCCGGTATCGCTATCTACCCACTTGGCATAGGTCAGGACTGGGATGAGAGTCTGCTGGACGATATCGGACAGCGCAGCGGTGGTATGCCGGCGGAGTTCATTCGTCATCCAGAAGCGGCGATGACCATCTTCCAGCAGCAGATTTCGAGCGCGGTCTCGGTCGCTGTGCGCAACGCGGTCTTGACGCTGCGGCTTCCGGCGGGCGTGACGCCGCGCAAAGCGGTCAAAGTCCTGCCCATCATCAGTGATCTTGGTCAATCCGTGCTCTCTGACCGGCAGGTGGTGATCCCGCTCGGCGACCTGGAGAAGGATACGCCGCAGTCCGTGCTGGTCGAATTGATGATTGACTCGCGACCCGCCGGGCTGTTCCGTATCGCGCAGGCCGAGCTTTCCTATGATGTGCCAATCGCGAACCTGGTTGGCGAGAAAGTGCGTGAGGATATCAAAGTCACCTTCACGACGGACGCCAATCAGGCGGCACAGGTGAACGGACTGGTGATGAACTTCGCGGAAAAGGCCAACGCGCATCAACTGGTGACTCGCGTGCTCGACGAGTACAAGCGCACCGGTAAGGCTACCACGCGCCTTGCCCCCAGCGTCACTCGCGTGCTCGACGATGAGACCCGCAATGCCCTGGAGCAGATCAATCAGGGGCAGCAAATTTCCCAGGATCAGGTGAAATCTATCGGCAACAAGACGCGCAAACTGACGCAACGATTGGACGATCTGTTGCCCTAACGCACACACATATGTAGGGGCGCGATTGATCGCGCCCGCAAAGGAGGATAGTGTACCATGACAGTGCTTTGTCCACAAGGCCATGAAAATATCGAAGGCGCGGCCTTTTGCGATCAGTGTGGTGAGCCACTGACAAATGTAGCGCCAACGGCGGATAATTCAGCCGCACCAGTAGCAGCGACAGTCCCCGCGCCGAGTACAGGGGGAGAGGAAGTTTGTCCTTCCTGCGGGACGGTGAATCCCGCCGGTGAATCGTTCTGCTCCAACTGCGGAGCTATGCTGGGTGGTGCTCCCGCCTCGGCCCCGGTCGCGGCTCCTGTTGACACCTCTGCGCCAGCGCCAGAAGAGGCGGCTCCAGTCGCGACAATGGCTCCTTCCGCCCTCAATGCGCGCCTGGTCGTTGAGGCCGATAATCAGGAGTTCGACTTGAGCGGCAAGGATAATATTCTGATCGGGCGCGAAGATGCCGTTAGCAACATCTTCCCCGATGTCGACCTGACTCCGCATGGCGGCGAAGAGGGCGGCGTCTCGCGTATGCACGCACGCATCTTTGCCGACAACGGTCAGTATATGATCGAAGACGAGAACAGCACCAACTTCACGTTCGTCAACCGCCAGCGGCTGGCTCCCAAAACGCCCACGCCCCTGCATGATAACGATGAAGTCAAGCTCGGTCGCGTGCTCCTGCGCTTCAAAACGGCGTAATGTCCTGTGAACCGGCACAAAACCCGTAGGGGCCGATTGATCGTGCCCACCGCCGATTGATCGGCCTACGGCCTGGGGGCCGATCAATCGGCTCCTACGATTGACACCTGAGCCTGTAACGGCTATAATCTACAGGACATCTTTTACGGAGGGAGGGGAGAAGGGTTCATGAAACGTACCTGGCAACCCAAAAGAATTCCGCGTTTACGCGAGCACGGATTTATGAAGCGCATGTCGACCCGCAACGGTCGTCGTGTGCTGAAAGCGCGCCGCGCCAAAGGGCGTTGGAAGCTGACCGTGTAGTTCAGGATTATTGTGGCACTGCAACGTGCATTCCGATTACGGAAAAATAGTGAGTTCCAGCGAGTCAGGCAGCAGGGACGCCATCTCGTGTCCCGGCTGCTTATCCTCGCATGGGTACCAAATGATGGGGACGCGCTGCGCATCGGTTTCGTGGTCAGTAAACGTATCTCGAAACATGCCGTTGTGCGTAACTATACTAAACGACTTCTCAGTGAGGCCATGCGTTCGCTGTTGCCTGAGCTTCCCACCGGATGGGATATCGTTCTCAGTGCGCGGAATCCGGTGGTCGACGCTGATTTATCTACGTTGAAACAGGATATCGTCACCTTATTGCAGAAGGCGCGACTCCTCGATGCGGCCCGCAAGGTCGAGATCGAGTGATCAGGATTGTGCAGTCACCCAAAGGTCGTCGGCAGTTATATGAAATACATAGCACTTTTTCTCATTCGCGTTTATCAAAACACCCTGTCGGTGGTCCTGCCCCCGTCGTGTCGTTTTACACCCTCATGTTCACATTATGGATATGAGGCCATTCAACGTTTTGGCTTTTTCCGTGGTGGTTGGCTGACGGTGAAGCGCATCGGGCGCTGCCATCCGTTCTACCATGGTAATCTATATGATCCAGTCCCGGAAAGTTTACGTGACTAGATCATTGTCGGGGCGCATTTGCTGCGCCAGACGAGGAAGGCAGGCAACTCTGTGTCGTGGTTAACTGATTTCATAAATGTCGTCTTTACGCAGCCGATTTTTAACGCGCTGATGCTCCTCTATCACCTCTTCGGTGATTTTGGCCTGTCGATCATCGTGCTGACCATCTTCTTGCGTCTGATTCTCTTCCCGTTGACCTTGCAACAGTTGAAGTCGACCAAAGCGACACAGCAGTTGCAGCCGCGCATGGCCGAACTCCGCAAGAAACATGCCAACGATCAGCAGGCGCAGGCGCAGGCGATGCAGGCGCTCTACAAAGAGTATGGCATCAATCCGCTGGCCGGTTGTCTCCCATTGCTGATCCAGATGCCGATTCTCTATGGTCTGTTTTATGCGCTGCGGGCAGTGCTGAATGATGCCACCCTGAGTGTCAGTGCTCGTCTGGCTTCGCTCAATGGTTTCATTTACCCATTTCTGCCCCATTTCATCCATTTCCCGAATATCAATCTGGACTGGTTCACCTTTATTAACCATAGCTGGTACTTTTCCCTGGGAAATCCCGACCCGACCCATGTACTGCCTCTTCTGGCCGGTGCGGCTACCTTCATTCAGATGCGCATGTCGCTGGCACGCAATAGCGGCAAGGCTGGCGATGCCATGTCGCAGCAGATGAAGATGATGCAGTACCTGATGCCAGCCATCACCATCTTCTTCGGCTGGAGCTTTCCCGCCGGTTTAGCGCTCTACTGGACCACCTCGTCGATTTTCAGCATGGTACAGCAGTACTTTGTTACCGGCTGGGGCGCGCTTCTGGACACCCCGCTGACCAGCAAGGCGAGCAGCAGCAATGGGAATGGAAGTGGGAGCAGCAAGAAAGGCTCCGTGGAACAGCAGAAAGCGTCAGTAATTGCGGCGCAGGGTCGAGATAAAGAGGCCGCGTATGCCGGTGAGGATGGACCAGTAGGAAGCAAACTGCGCAATCCTTCATATCAGAACGGCACATCGTCTGCGCGCCGCGCCCGCAACAGTGCGTCGGCCCGTCGTCGTGGCAATACTCCCCGCAGGAATCCGACGCGCAGCTAAGCTAGCGCGTCGGCTTTCATATAGCTCATCAATTGCAGCAGGCAAACAGCCGTCTACACGCTGCGACTTCTTGTAAACAGTAAAGGGAGGCAAGGAAATTTGGAAAGCATAGAGGCTAGTGGCAAAAGCATTGAAGAGGCAATACAGCAGGCGTTGCAGCGCCTGGGAAAGCGCCGGGACGAGGTAGAGATCACCGTGTTGCAGGAGCCGTCTCGTGGCGCGTTCGGCCTTGGGAGCAAGGATGCTCGCGTGCGCGTCACAGTTCGTCCGGGCGTCATGAGTACTCCATCCGTTGTTTCAACGACGCAAGCTCCATCCACCACCCCTTCGGGCAGTCTGGGCGCGGTGATCACACCTGAGATGGCCGACGCCATTCTCGGCCCCGACGATACCTTCGAGGACGAGGAAGAGGAGATCTACGAAGACGAGGAAGAAGGCGAAGAGGAAGAGGGTGAATACGAGGACGAGGAGGAGGAGTTCCTTGACGAAGAAGAGGGGGAGGAATTTGACGAGGATGAGGAAGAAGAGGAGGAACTGGAGGACGAGGAGCTTGAGGTAGATGAGCCTGCCCCGTTCTTCAGCCCGGATGCACTTGCCGCCCTTGCCCCAGAACTGCAGCAGGAAGTCCCGACCGGGGTGGGTGCCGGAGGCGAAGAAATGCAGGAGGTGGTGCCGACCCGCGAGGATGTTGAGATTACCGTCGATGTGTTGCAGAACATCCTGCACTACATGAATATTCGCGCCACCGTCCAGGTTCGCTCGACGAATCCGCTCACGCTCAATATTCGCGGTATCAATGAAAACCTGGGCTTGCTGATTGGCCGTCGCGGCGAAACGCTGGCTTCGCTGCAATTGCTGGTCAACTTGATTGTGGGCCATCGCACCAAACACCGGATGCGTATCGTCGTGGATGCCGAGAACTACCGCGAGCGCCGCGAGGAGAACCTGCGTTCGCTGGCCCTGCGTGTCGCGCAGCAGGTGCGCAACTACCGCCGCTCTATCGCGCTGGAAGCCATGCCTCCCAACGAGCGCCGCATCGTCCATATCGCCCTTGCCGACAGTAAGGACATCAGCACCGAGAGCATCGGTGAAGGCGACGCCCGCCGCGTCGTCATCTCTCTCAAACGTCCCGGTCGCTGATTCTGGTAGATGACATCACTCATCAGGAGAGATATATGGAGCAGCCACGGAATGAGCTTACAGCTCAGCCACATCCCACTTCCGCAACTGCTCCGAATGTCTCTCCTGATTTTGTCACCATTGGTCATATCACCCGTGATATACGCCCGGATGGTGGTTTTTCCCTGGGCGGCACCGTCACTTTTGCTGCCCTCACCGCCTACCGTTTAGGATTGGTGCCAGCCGTCGTCACCCGCGCCGACGCCCAATTGATCGCGGAACTGCCCCGACACCTGCCCGGCATCGGCCTCGCCGTCCACCCTTCGCCTGAGACCACCACCTTCGATAATCGCTATACCGAGGGCTTTCGCACACAATATTTGCTGGCACGAGCTGGCCTGCTGCAGGCGGAGGACGTGCCGCACGCCTGGCGCGGCGCTCCCATCGTCCTGCTGGCCCCGCTCGATCAAGAACTCTCGCCCGAACTGGTCGCGCTTTTCCCGCGTCGTCCCGGCACCATCATCGCCGCCACGCCCCAGGGCTGGCTGCGTCGCTGGGACACCGATGGTCGCGTCTGGCCCACACCCTGGACAGAGGCGGAACAGGTCTTGCCCGCGCTCGACGCGCTCATCCTCAGCCATGATGATTTGCTGCCCTTCGCCAACGGCAAACGCGCCGAGGCTGATGCCATCCTGGCGCGTTGGAGCACCTTCGTTCCCCTGCTCGTCGCCACCGATGGGCGGCACGGAGCCACCCTCTTCCATCATGGCATTCCCGAACGCTTCCCCGCCTACACCGCCGACGAGATCGACCCCACCGGCGCTGGCGATGTCTTCGCCACAGCCTTCCTTGCCCACCTCTCGCGCTCCTCCGACCCCCGCGCCGCCGTCGACTTCGCCAACTGCGTCGCCTCCCTCTCCATCGAGTACCAGGGTGCCACCGGCGTTCCCACCCTCGACCAGGTCAGAGAGCGCATGG
>DASTKE010000413.1:0-4490 GCA_035716105.1 Ktedonobacteraceae bacterium
AGCAGGATAGGAATATTCGTTTGCAGGAAAGCGATCTCCGACACACAATCAGGAGCGACTATCAGGTCAAAGTGCTGCCTCGCTATATGTTGAGCAGCAAGTCTGGCTTGCGCTCTTGCCACCAACGGTAAGCGTTTATAAGCAATGTGCCATTTGATCCCGCGCCTGGCCGCTTCGCGCATGATGCGCCCCACAATGCGCCTCTGCCATGAGACAACATGCTCAATATAAGTCACTTCGCCGCAAAACTGCTCAAGCGCCTTTCCCATATAGTAGAGACTGCCCGAATGACCATGTGCATCACGCGCAGATTCAGAGGTGAGAAAGGCTATTTTGAAATGATGGTCTGCTGTATTCTTCATAGAGTCGCACCGTCCTCCTACTTGCTGGCTGTCCTTCGTGTTTGCGAAGACGCTGCCGGGGTTGTAAGACTGAGGTGCCCGCATTCTTTCAGTAAGATGTCATGAACCTGGCAGCCCCATACATCCCAGTTCAATCGCTCATCATACGCGGCCCGGCTCGACTGCACCAGGCGCAGGTAGCGCTGCTCGTCCCGATAGAGATCGGCAATGAGCGTTGCAAATGTCTCTCCTCGCGCTTCAAAAGGCAAGACGTAGCCGTTCTCGCCAGCTCGTACAACATCTGCTACGCCGCCCGTATCGCTCGTAATGACGGGCAGGCCGAAAGCGGCAGCCTCTCCAAAGACAAAAGGAGTGCAGTCGGCTCTGGTCGGCAGGATGAAGAACGTGGTACTGGCATAGAGCATCTCAAGCTCACGCGCTTGACGCTCGTCATTTTTGTCCAGGAATGGGATAACAGTCATCCGTGGATGTGTTAGACCGCCGGGCGGCACACAGCCACAGACGAGCAGTTCCGCCTCGATGCCCATTTTCTCCAGTTTAAGCAGCGTTTCAAAAGCGATGTTCCCACCTTTGCGCTCCCACTCCACTCCCATAAACAACAACCGGCATATGCTCGATGGCTTTCTTGCGTCAGCGATCTCTCTGGTTGGGACAGTAGCGACATTTGCTCCGAACGAGACACGATAGACATGCTCAGGATCAACGGAATAATCCTGTATAGCTGAATGAGCTGCCCAGTCAGAAGACATGATCGCTGCGCGCACTTTCTTGAATACCTGCTGCTCAATGGCACCTATCTCACGTATGGAACGCCTGGACAGGTGCGTATACCAGGGATAATAGTCCACCAGTTGGGCCAGGGTGGAATCGCCCACCAGCACAATCGGAACGCTCGTTTCTAGATAGGCAATTTCTACTCCACCACCTGCGGCCACAATGACATCAAACTTGTTTCCAGCTAGCTTCTGTGTTACCTCACGTCCCCAATGCATGGCAACAGCGAGACTTACCGAGTGTGCGTAGCGTTTCTTAAACAGCACCAGTGAGAGTTTTGCCCTGATCTTACTCAACAGGGAGAGGGCAGGAAAGTCAAGCGGCCCAAGAAATGTGACATCGCCGCAGTGTTGTTGTAACGCTTGACCCATATAATACAGGCCACCTGACCAACTGCGTTTATCAAGCGGGTCCAGTTGTGTCAGGTAAGCGATACGGAGACGGTCATTGCCTTGTTGCGTACTCATCTCTGCCGTCTTTATCTTTGCTGCTACTGGCATTTCATCTCTCCTTCATCTTTCCCACGATATCTTCATACAGGCGAACGAGTTGCAGGCTGTCCTTCTCCCAGTTCAGCTCGTTTTTCGCTGACTCAAGGGCGTTCTGGCGCATACGCTGTAAGGCAGCATCATCCGCTAATAAGGCATTGAGGGCAGCGGCAATGGCTCCAGGCTCAACCGAGCGAACGACTTGCCCAACATCGTAGCGTTCCACGATATCAACGACTGCCCCAAGCTCGGAGGTCAGCACAGGTACACCGGCCATGAGATATTCAAAGAGTTTGTTCGGGAGCAGCGTCTGAATGTTCAGCGAAAAATCTGGCCGGTGAACGATTAAGCCAACATCGGCGGATGCCGTCCACTCAAGCAGTTCGTCATAGGGAACCGGCGGAACGATTTTGACGCGCCCGGCAACTCCTTCTCTGGCAATCAAGGCTTCAAGTTCAGCCTGAGATGAGCCGATGCCTTTGCCCATCATCACGATGACAATATCCGGCTCTAAACGTGATGCCTCCCGGATGAGTCGATCCAGGCCGCGATCATAATGGATATTGCCCTGATACAGAGCAATGCGTGTAGCGGGGCTAAGACCCAGGTATTGCCTCAATCGATCTGTTTTCTGCACCGCTCGATATTTTGGAACGTTCCGCACCAATGTGATGCCGGAAACAGGGTAATGATGGCGAAGTTCCTGGCCATGAAGTGGGGAAGTTACAACGATTCCCGCGCAACGCGGCAACAGGGTACTGTAGAGATACGTCCCCACTCGACGCCAGAAGGCAATCTCCGTGCCAGGCACAGGGATTTGCAGGTCGAAGGCTTCAAAGATCAGTGGTTTGCGCAGCAAGCGCGAAACGATATAGCAGGCGGGCAATGCAGTTAGCTCACATGCATGATAGATATCGGCGCGCAGGCGCAGCATGTGTGCCATGCTGAGGATGAACGTCTTGACAGCCACAACGAAAAACCAGGGTTCAAAACGCCTCGAGATGTACCAGCCGGGTACGAGCAGACGCTGCATAGAAACACCATCGACCTCTTCCTCAACTGGTACTGTGCCTTCCATTTCGATATACACAATTGACGTGGCAAATCCACTTTGCGCGAGAGCCGAGCCTGAACGCATGGCGCGTAGCACACGGGCATCGGCGCGCCCATCCGCCAGCACATGCATACAGACCTTTACCGGACGCTGAGTCATTGGAGGCTCGTCTGGTATGACACGAGTATCAATTTCAGTGACACTTTTCACAATACAATACCTCCTCCACAATCCTTTCTGCTATACCGAATATGACCAGGGACCACGTAGGGGCCGATTGATCGCGCCCACCGCCGATTGATCGGCCCTTACGTTGGTCCCTGGTCATATTCCGATTTATTTTGCGAATGGGTTCTCCTCGTGTGGGGCAGAAACCACCCCAGGAACAGGAGAGATAGCCCGTAGAGAAGAAGGGTTGCGCTATATAGAGACCAGGTAATCACCATACGCTGGCCATGGGCCAAACTGCTGGCGGCGAGATAGAGCGCGATACCAATTCCCAGGGCGGCAAGAAACAGTCCCACCTCAAAGGGAACTGGATATATCCACTGGTTGCACAGGTAGGCCAGCAGAGCTAGCGCCACATACGCCACCAGGGTGGCAAGTGCCGCGCCCATCGTCCCATAAACAGGAATCAACACGACGTTGAGGCCGATATTCACAAGCGCGGAGACGAGAAAGTACAGTGATATCAGCCAGGTCTTGCGCTGCAGCGACACTCCCACACTCACCACGTTAAAAAGACCGCTGAACATGGTAGATACAGCGATGATTGGAATAATCGTCGCCTGACCATGATAGGAGGCCGGAAACAAGAGATCAAGCACACTGCTCCCGAAGAGCGAAAGGCCCAGCGTCGCAAAAAGCAGCACGAAGCTGTAGCTACGAAAAATCAGTTTGAACACATATCGTGCGTCTTCGCGCTTCGCGAGAGGATAGACCAGCGCCCACCAGGCCAGCGAAAACGGGGTAATAATGGCCGCTGATGTGACCCCACCGAGGCTATAGGCGACCGAGTACGCGGCTGCCAGGGAGAGCGAGACGAGATGTCCGAGCAAATAGCGATCCGACAATTGCAAGACCCAACCGGAAATAAGATTCATAATGTGCGGTACTCCGAAGGTCAGCATACTGGTCGCTATCGTAAGGCGCAGAGAGAAACCAGCACGCCAGAAAATAATGGGAAACGTGCAGGCAATGATGATGAGATCAGCCAATCCATCAGCTACCAGTGAGCCGGCAACGCCCATATGCAGCGCGCCCACCAGCACAAGAGTCATCACGGCATTCACCAGCAAATTCATCATGGAGATCGTCGAAAAGAGTGCTGGCCGTCTCTCCACACGCAGCCATGACAACCCCGGTATCGTCAAATTCTGTGTGAGCACTAACACAGCACCCACCTGTATTGCACCACTATATCTCGTGCTGCCCAGCAGGATAGCAGACAGCCAGGGAGCCATTATCACACCAGTAGTTGTAATAGGGAGCAGGATTATCAGCAACAGCAGCGTCAACGTGGAGAGCGTATCCATTTGTTCTCGCGCTGTCTTACAATCATAGGCATACACGCGCATAAAAGCTGGAGCTAATCCCAGCGCGGAGACGCCGGTCACTAAAGTCACAATCGTGTTTAAGACCGCCAACGCACCATAATCCATGTGCGAGAGTGTACGCGCCAGGAATGGTGACAGCAGCAGCATGACAAGCGGCGATGTGAGCGATGCAATCGCATAGAAGCCTGAGTCCTTCACCAGGCCGCGAAGTAATGCAAAATAACTTTCGCTCCTCGCTGTTTGTGCCGTCGATGAT
>DASTKE010000414.1:0-4553 GCA_035716105.1 Ktedonobacteraceae bacterium
GCTTCAGGACGATATGACGGACGCGGTCGTCTATTTCTCCGATCAGACGCACTCGTCCATTGAGCGAGCGCTGCGCATCCTGGGCTTTCAGCCCGGCCAGTTACGCAAGTTGCCTGCGGACGCCGATTTTCGCCTGACACCCACCATAGTACAGCGCGAGGTGGAAGCCGACCGGGCGGCTGGTCGCAAACCCTTCTGCCTCATCGCCAACGCGGGTACAACGAATACCGGCGCGATCGATCCACTGCCCGCTCTGGCCGAGGTATGCCGGAACGAGGGCCTCTGGCTGCACGTTGATGGAGCGTATGGCGCGGCCTCGGTGCTGTGCGAAGAGGGGCGTTCGCTGCTGGCGGGTCTGGAACTGGCCGACTCGGTCGTCATCGACCCCCACAAGTGGCTCTTCCAGCCCTACGAGATTGGTTGCGTGCTTGTGCGCGACAGTCGCTGGCTGCGCGAAACCTTTCACATTCTGCCGGAGTATTTGAAAGATATCGAGCGAGCGGAGGAAGAAATCAATTTCTGCGACTACGGCCCGCAGTTGACACGCGGCTTCCGGGCGCTCAAGCTGTGGATGTCGCTCAAAGTCTTCGGGCTGGAAGCTTTCGCTCAGGCCATAGCGCGAGGCATCGAGCAGGCCAGAATCGCGGAGCGGATTCTGCGCGAGTCTCCGGTCTGGGAAGTTGTGACACCGGCGCAACTGGGCATTCTCACATTCCGCTACGTTCTGCCAGAGCGTTCGGGAGAAGAGATTGACGCGCTCAACCTGGCAATGCTGGAGAAGTTGATGGATAGCGGCTTCGCCATGCTGAGTTCCACCACGCTGAGAGGCCGCGTCGTGCTGCGTATGTGTACCATCAATCCGCGCACCACTGAGAACGACCTGCGAGAAATCATCCAGCACTTAGAGGAAACGGGGCAATAGATAAACTGACGGTGCTAGCGGCAAAACCAGGCTTTGCCGCTAGCACCGTCAGTTTATCTATTGCCCTTAAATCACCTGGGCTTCGTAGAGACGCCATTCGGGGTCGAAGTCGAACCGGGCGAGCGTGGATTCGCCCTGGAGACCCTGGCGCAGGATCACACGCGAGTTCTTGCCGTCGACGAGCACCCAGCAGTTGTAGCGGCTATTGTAGCTGCAATCTTGCAGCCAGTTGGTCTGTGCATCTATTGCTTGCTCGACATGGCCCTTACCATCCTTGATTTTCACCAGTAGCGCTCTGCCATTGACGGTATCGGCGACGGTGAAATAGGACTCGTCCAGCACGCGAACGGCGTGGGGATGGTCTAAGCCTTCGAGAATGGGACGCCACTGGCCGCTTGTCCGGTCGATATGAATGACCATGCCCTGGTGGAAAAGGGTCGCCAGAACGTGTCCATCGGCCAGTTCGGAGGCCGAGTTGACATGGGTGGTCTGGCTGAGCGTCCCGTAGCGAATGGCGCGGTGATCGAGAGCCTTGTCCAGTTCGCGGCGCTCGCCCGTGGGCGTGGAGACAAAACCGTGATCAGTGGCCCACCAGTTCCAGAGCAGCTCGCCATTGCGGTTGAATTCCACCAGCGAGTCAACGCCGGTGCTGGCGACGAGGTAGCCGCGCCGCGTGCGAGAAATGGAGTGCAGCGCGTTGAAGAATGGCAAACTGACGACATTCTGGCGCACCGAGGCGCGGTCGGGATCAACCTCGTGGATACCCGCGAAGGAGGCCACAAACACCCCTTTTTCGGAGGCAACCATGCCCGCCGCCATCGCCACATCCAATGTTTTGCGCGAGCAGCCCATATCCTGCACCAGACAGAGCAGCCCACCCGTGTCTTGCTCGGGTTTCTGGCGACTCCCCAGAACAGTCAGAGGGCATGACACTTGCTGCCCCGTCTCTTCCCAGTGCTTTTTGAGCACCGAATGCTTCGTTGAAATGCAGCTAACCAACAATTTCATGCTCGTACCCTTGTCGAAGAACTGCGCCAGTTCCTAAGCGCCTGACGCTCTAGATGGGGAAACATATCCTGAAAATGAGGCGAGCACATCGCCTACAGCGACAACCTCTCCGATGACAATGATGGCCGGTGACTTGATGCCAGCCTTGCGCGCCTCCTCCGCGATCTCCAGAACGGGAGCAGTGACAACACGCTGAGTGGGCAGCGTTCCCTGCTGGATCACGGCGGCTGGCATATCCGCCGCCATGCCAGCACGCAGCAAGCGCTGGCAGATATACGGCAGCGCCTCCACGCCCATCAGAATCACGAGAGTGCTCCCCAGTGTCGCCAGCCGCTCCCAATCAACCGCCGTGGAATCAGAACCCGCTTGCTCGTGACCAGTGACGATGGTGACTGAGGAGGCAAGCCCCCTGTGCGTGACCGGTATGCCCGCCGCGGCTGGCACGGCGATGGCAGAGCTGATGCCAGGAATCACCTCAAAGGGAATGCCCGCGGCGACTAAGGCCAGCGCCTCCTCGCCGCCGCGCCCGAAGACGAATGGATCGCCCCCTTTCAGGCGCACGACCAGATGGCCCTGCTGGGCGTAGAAGATGAGCAGGTGGTTGATTTCCTCCTGGGCCAGCGTATAATCTCCCGACTTCTTGCCGACAAACACGCGCAGCGCGGAGTCAGGCACCTCATCCAGCAGTTCGAGAGGGATCAGGCGATCATAAATGACAACATCAGCCTTGCGCAAGCTGCGCAGTCCCTTGAGTGTAATCAGTTCCGGGTCGCCAGGGCCAGCCCCCAGCAGGATCACCTTACCGCGTGTGGGTTTGCGGCCTGCGCAACCGGGCGTGCTCCCCTGCGCGCACTTATCCAGGAGCATTGACATATACTTTCTCCTCAAATTCTGCTGCCAGATCGCTTACTTCCACGTCCAGCCCATAGGCTTGCAGCAAGGTCGCGGTACGCATGACCGCCTGCATGGTCTCGCCCTCGCTGAGCAAGGCCAGGATGTCCGAGGCGAAAAAGTCGCCGAAGAACACATCGCGCTGTTCGTAGGAAACCCCGGCGCGGCGCAGGTGAGCGCGAGCCACCGTCGCTAAACGCAGGTAAGCGTCATAGTTGGGAGGAAAGCTGCCCTCCAACTGGTGGCGAATGCGTTTGGCAAGGCTGGGATTGGTTCCCCCGGTAGAGACGGCAACCGTCAGTTGTCCGCGCCGCAGCACCGAGGGCATGATGAACGAACAGTAGGCTGGCACATCAACGATATTGATGAGCTGGCCGCGCCCGTAAGCCTCTGCCCATAGCGTGCGCGCCTGTTGCATATCACTGGTCGAAGCAATCACCACAAATGCGCCCGCCAGGTCGCCGGGCGTATAGGCTTTGCGGCGCAAGCTCAGTCTGCACTGTGCGGCCAGTTCCAGCAGTTCCTCACAAAACTCCTCGCTCTGCACCACCACCTCGGCTCCGCTGGCGAGGAGCGAAGTTGCTTTCTGAGCGGCCACTGAATCGCCGCCGATGACGAGCGCCTGTCGTCCACGCACATCAAGCATGATGGGAAAGTAGTCTGGCATTATGAATATACCTCTGCCTGGGATGGTTTATGTGCTGCATGTCCATTGAATGCAGGCACTTCTACTTGCGAGTGTAGATAGTCGAAACCTACGCGATTACAGAAATCACCGAAAGCCTCCTGGTCGATGCGCTGCTCTTTCCACAATGCAAGCAAGGGACGAATGGTCGTCGCCAGGTGCTCCAATCGCACCGAGGGAGCGTAGAGCGCGTTCATGCGGGTGTTCTGCCGGTCGCCGCCGAGGTAGACGTTGTAGACATCCTTTGTGCGACCAACAAAGCCGATGTCGCCCATGTAGGGACGAGCGCAGCCATTCGGGCAGCCGGTCATGCGAATACTCAGAGGCTCGTCGGCCAGTCCCAGTTCTTGCAGGTTGGCCTCGATCTGCCGCACCACCGATGGCAGCACGCGCTCAGCCTCGGCCAGCGCCAGACCACAGGTGGGCAGAGCCGGGCAGGCCATCGCAAATCGGCTCGTGCCAACCTCAGATGGGTTAGTGGCAATGCCGTAGCGTGCGAGTTCGGCTGAGAGATCTGTTCGCTGAGACACGGGAATATCCGTCAGGAGCATGTTTTGCTGCGCGGTCAGGCGAATGCCGGGTCGGAATTGCTCGATGACGTGCCGCAGGCCGGAGCGCAATTGCAGCGCTGGCCCATCTTTGATGCGCCCATTCTCAATGTGCAGCCCCAGGTACCAGCGCCCATCCTCCTGCCTGTGCCAGCCCAGGTGATCGTCGCTCTGCTGCCACGAGACCGGCAGCGGAGCCTGGACGGCACGCCCCAGGCGGCTTTCCAGTTCTTGACGGAACCACTCGATGCCGCGCTCCTCCACTACATATTTCATACGGGCGTGCTTGCGATTGGTGCGATCACCATAATCGCGCTGGACGGTGACGATGGTTTCGACGATCTCCAGTACCTCGTCGACTTCAGCGAAGCAGAGCGGCGTCGCCAGTCGCGGGTAGGTCTCCGTCTTGCCGTGCGTCATGCCCATGCCACCGCCAATCAGGACGGTGAAGCCCTTCAGGTGTTCGCCGTCCAGCGCAGCCACCAGACCAACATCCTGA
>DASTKE010000415.1:0-3825 GCA_035716105.1 Ktedonobacteraceae bacterium
GGCCTGGTAAGATAGATGCTGGCCTCCATCGAATGCCTGCCGACTTTCTGATCGGACCTGATCAGGTCGTGAAAAAAGCCTACTACGGTAATTACCCTGGCGATCACCTCCCTTTTGAGGAAATTGACCAGCTTTTAGATGCGCGGCCTGTTCGTCCGATGGAACGCACATTGGTTCACTAGACAACGATGGAACCGCGTAGGTCTGGTTCGCGTGGGAAGGACAATCTGCGGCTGTCCTTCCCACGCTTGTGTTCCTTTATGAAATAGAAATGCATCATAAAGTGCGAACACATCTGAGAGGTTAAACATTAATTATTGCTGAGAAAGTGCGACGAAGGGCGTAAATTTGTCACACCAGAGCTTGCTTGACCCGTTTCTAACTTAGAGGTTTTTATCGGATAGCCGGGTAAAAAGAGCGGCTATCATCTATTGATAGAAACCAGGTATAAGGAGGCTTATATGTTTCAAATGGTAGGGCATATGCCCTTTGCCGCGGCTGTTCTGACGATCACCGCGAGCTTCATCATCTACCTGATTGTGGCCGCGATTGTTGGCGTTGTCGCAGAATACATCGTTGGCTGGCGGCTCCCCTTCGGTATCATAGGGGCCATCATCGCTGCGCTCATCGGCATCTGGTTGATGACACACCTGCTCATCATCAATGGCATTGGCGACATCTACGTAGAAGGTGTACCGCTGATACGGGCGTTGATAGGGGCCATCATTCTGGTAGCCCTGTGGCACCTGCTCACCTACCGCACGTGGCATCGCCGCCGCCGCTACTACTATCGCAGGTAGTAACCGGCGGACAACAGGCAAAAGGCATAGTCTATTGAGGTATTAAGATCATATCGGCAGTTCGGGCGGCGTGTCGCTCTCGCTGCCGGTACTGCTTTTACTGCCAGAGATCTGCTCCACCTGTTCTGGAGTACGGGAAGCATTGGCGTTGGCATTCGGTTCAGGATTCGCGGAAACGGGAACAAAGAGGTCACTGTGCAGATCGAGCAGACGGCGCGCCCGTGTGTATTCCTGGTCGAGCAGCACGCGAAAAATCTGTTCGCAGGCATTGAGCGCCTCGGCAGCGTCGGCGCGCTTGGATGCTGTCAACGCGCCAAGCATGTCGTGGCGCTTGGCTGTGCGAAAAAGCACATGCACCTTTTCCAACACTTCGGTGAATTCCGCGTGAACCTGATCGTCCCAGTTCTGCGTCTCGACCAGTTGCGCCGCCTTTGTCAGGAAACGCGAGCAGACCTTAATTACCGTGTTGTATTCGTTAGTACGGGCCTCGACCAGCGTTTGCAGAATGCGGCGTTCATCGGCAATATCGAGGGCCATCACACAGAAGATGCTGGCCTCGCCGCCCATCTCATGAATCTCGTGCGCCAGTTGGCGAAAATGCTTCTCAACCTCCTCGGAGAGAGGCAATAAGTAGACCGAATTTTGCAGGGCATACGCCCCCAGGTTTTGTAAGCGCCGCCACACCCATACGCGCTTCTGTGAAGGTTCACTGGGTACTTTATATGTCAACTGCAACCAGCGCATAGCATCGCGCTCAAGCATGTATCTTTACCCCTGCCATTTGGAAATTGCCAGTAACAAACGTTACTCACAGCACCCATGTTACTCTAACAGCCACGCAAAGTCAAGGCAAAAACGAGCGAGTGTGGTGTAAACATCTGATACAAAGAGGATAAGAACGAGAGAAGCACGAACGCAATGCCGGGCATTGCGTTCGTGCTTCTCTCGTTCTTATCCTCTTTGTATCCAGTACTTAACTCCCATTTCCAGAGAGCAGACCATACACGGTGACATGGCAGGTACCCATGGCCTGCGTTCGCTGTTGCTGAGTGATATTCCAGGGAATCGCGCTACTGCCGAAGCTGGCGAGGTAGACTTTACCGTTTGCGACGGTGGGCGGGCAGAATTTCGCGAAGTTGCCGATGCTGTCACTTGCGTTCATCTCGCTATTCCACAACTCGTTGGAGAGATTCGAGGCATCAAAGGCGCGCAGGATGCCGCTGACAATGTGCTGGTTGGCGTCACTCCCAAGAGCCTGCTTGTGGGGATGGGAGGCCCAGACAATGCCGGTACCGTCCTGACCGCCATTCGCGGAGATGGAGAGCGCGCCACCCGGCATACCAAGCGACTCGCTCAGTGGAAGCGGGCCAGATTGCGAGGCAGGAACGCCCAGAAAGCCGCCGGGAAAGGCGATGCCGGGGTCTTTACTCGGCGGGTTGGTTGGTGGAGGCGCGGGCCTGGCGGGAACATCCGTCGTCTGGAAGCGCCCGTTGTCGAAATGAAACGCCTTCAGTTCGTCATTTTCGGCCCAGACATAGATCCAGGGGCCGTTCGGCCCGTTCCAGTAGACAGGCCCGGCGTGAACATGGTGCGTATGTCCAGGGCCCATGGTGTAGGGATGAGAGAAATCGTCGGGGACGATGATATAGAACCACTGGGCGATCTGATTGTTGTTCGCGTTCGCCACAAAATGGCCCATCTTGTTCTTGTCGAGCAGGAACAGCTTGCCCTCTTTTCCTCCGCCGATGACAAAATCGGTGTCTGGAATCAGCATCGGGCCAGAGGAACCAACGTCTGAATCTTTTGCGGAAAGGGCCGCGTTATTGTAGGGAGCGAACCAGTCGAGCACCGTCAGGTTGGGTCTGAACTTGATAAAACAGTCGCTCAATTCCGAGCCATCCTGGCTAAAGGTGCCGTTGCCCGTGAGCACGTACACGAGGCCATCGCTATCGGCAGCAGGTCCTTGACCAGCCTGCCAGATGCCACCTTCTTCACCGTTAGGAGTGGTGTTGAATACGGCGGTCTGCTTCAGAGTCGCGGCACCGTAGCCAAGAATCCAGCCATGATAGGGGTCGGTATCTTCATAGGCGGCGAACGCGAGGTAGACGGTGTCGTTGGCGAGCAGCAGCGCCGTGCGTTGAACTTGCCGGTTACTGCGGAACTGCACCGCCCCATTGACAATCGTATCCCCCTGATAACCCTTACCTTTGAAGCCGGCCTGAATGGTCACAGGCCCATTGAATTTCTCCGCGCCCGTCACGAGATCGAGGGCGTGCAAGCGGTGAGTATATTGTTGTGGCTGTGGTCCCGTTTTCGTGGCGGCAACGACATACAGAGCATTATGTTCGAGCGAGATGACGGGCGTGCTGAGAATGCCAACCTCCATCGCGATATCGTGATAGGAAGCATTGGGGCCGATATCCGGGTCTGGCAGAGAGATGGAGGGTCCCAGCGATTTTGACCAGAGCGGTGTTTTACGGGTGTTTGGGTTGTCGGCATCAAAGGCATAGACGGTGTTATGCATTGTCGCCACATAGAGCACATTATGGGTATTGCCGTTGGCCATAGTTACACCACTCACGTACAACGGCTGCGCGTAGACATGCCCATCTACAGGATACTCGAACAACTTGCCGAACTGTTGCGAGTTCACATTCGAGGTGTTAAGGATAGCCTCGTTGAGATTGGCACCTGTACGCGCATTATCATTGTGGTGAGTAAGTACAGAAGCGGAACCTACCGCCGTACTGGCATTTGCTGTAGCATCTTGCGTAGTCAAGCCTCTCCTCCTTCTTTTCAGACCTGCCTGGATGAAGAACATGTTTCTGCTCATAAAAAAACAGCAAGAAAAGTGACATGCGCCTTCCCTGTAAGAAAGACGCTCCAGCTTTCAGGAATTGGAGGATGACTATGAAAGAGTTTTGCAAGCTCTATTGCCATGAATATAGCTCCACTAAACTCTAGAAAAAGGTGGATTGTTGATGCTATGGTATGTATAGGCAAAATGACGTTGCCTGCTGGTTTT
>DASTKE010000416.1:0-6453 GCA_035716105.1 Ktedonobacteraceae bacterium
GCTGTTCCAGCCCGAACCCGGTATGCAAGAGCACGGTTGGAATATTGTGGAGCTTGAGTCTCGCCGGAAACTGCGCAAACAGATAAACGAACTCATTGCAATGGCTCGCTATTCCTCTTTGAGCACCAGCGAAATACGGCAACACCTGCTGCAAAGCCTGGCAAGCTATGGACACGTCTTTGCCACACAGCTTGTGCGCTCGCTTCACCGCGACGATGACGACGAACGAGATAGCGTCGTCTGGCTGCTGACGGTATTGAACGAACCGGCAACCATCGCCCCCCTTCAACAGATAGCCCATGATCGGCATCTGCCCCGTTCCAGGCGGCTCTCCGCGGCACTTGCCCTGGCAGGTATGGGCATCGGTACCGATGCTGCACCCAGCCATCAATCAGAATACCCGCAACACTCGCACCATACACAGCGCCCCCGGCGCTCTCATCGTCCACCGCGCCAGTTATATGCGGTACGTTAGTTGTGATCTGGCTATAAGAAATGTTACATATAGAGATACCCCAATGGGGAACGCTTGAACTGCATCATGCAGTCTTTGACATCAATGGCACGCTGGCTGTGAGTGGCCTGCCTATTCCAGGGGCGGCGGACAGGCTGAAAGTCCTCTCCGGAAATCTGACCATTCACCTGCTCACGGCTGGAACGCACGGCAACCTGGATGCATTGCAGGAAACATTTGGCTTTCCACTGCACCAGATTCGCGAAAGCAAGGATAAGTTGCAATTCGTGCAAGAACTTGGTCCATCCAGCGTCGTCGCGTTCGGCAACGGAGCAAACGACACGGATATGCTGCGTGCCGCCGCCCTCGGCATCGCAGTGATGGCCGAGGAAGGAGTCGCTGTCGGTACCCTGCAAGCCGCTGACATACTGATCAACGGCCCGCTCAACGCCATTGACCTGCTCCTGCACCCCAAACGGCTCATCGCTACCCTGCGCGGTTAGCATACGAAGGCGGGTCTACGAGTCGTAGGGGTTACTTCGTAGGGGCGATGCCTTGTGCTCGCCCGCGTCCACAAAATGAAGAAGGCGGGCGAGCACAAGGCATCTCGCCTTACGAAGTAACCCCTACAGTATCCTATTTCCCCTTGTAGGATAGAGAGCGTTTAAAGCGCATGAGCATACCATCAGCCAGTAAGGAAGGGCAGCCAAAGCCAGTACGAGGACTGCTCGCTGCCAATGTCGCCGTGCTTTTTTTTGGTCTCGCGGGTGTGCTGGGCAAACTCTCGGTACTGCCTGCACCGCTCATCGTCTTCGGGCGCGTCTTCTTTGCCGGTCTGGTACTATTGGCGGTTTGTGCGTTTCAGCGTCTTCCCCTGCGCCCCAGGAGCGGTCGCGACGGTTTGATACTGTTCGGCCTGGGAGCCTTGCTCGCGCTGCACTGGACGGCATTCTTCCAGGCCATCAATGTCTCTAGCGTGGCTATCGGGCTGCTCTCTTACTCCAGTTTCCCACTCTTCACCGCCGTACTCGAACCATTGCTGCTGCATCAACGCCCCAGCCGCGTCCAGATTGTCGCGGCCCTGCTCATCCTGCCCGGCATCTACCTGCTGGTTCCCTCGTTTAGCTTGCAGAACCAGACGACGCTTGGAGTCGCGTGGGGCGTGCTTTCCGGTGCCGCTTTCGCCCTGCTTTCCGTGGCGAACCGCTGGCTTGGGCGCAGCTATTCCAGCCTGATGATTAGCCTCTACCAGGATGGCATCGCGGCTATCGTCCTGCTGCCAGCCCTCTTCCTGACAGCCAGCGCCTCGCTGTGGACAGCCCACGAACTCTTGATCCTGCTCATTCTCGGAGTCGTCTGCACCGCACTGGCCCACACGCTTTTCATCGCCAGTATGCGTTCCATCACCGCCCAATCCGCCAGCCTGTTCGCCAGCCTGGAGCCCGTCTGGGGCATCGTCTTCGGCATCCTGCTTCTTCAAGCTATTCCAACCCCTGCAACACTCCTCGGCGGCGCAGTGATCCTGGTTGCCACGCTCCTACCTGGAATTGTTACAGTTGTGTCGTCGAGCATCAAGGGGCGTAAAAGCGCATAAAACATATAAGCGCATCTATAAGTGGAATAGCGTGTACTCCATTTTTAAATTATCAGAAGAACATATTTATTACACAAGGTGACTAATCGCAGGCGACAACATGTGATAAATATTTGTGGGAAAAATGATTAAGATTTCATAACTATAATTCAACTTTCGCAACCCGTTCTTAACTTCTTCTCCATCCATTTTGCATAAGGCTGAGCTACACTTCCTACAGTACAAAGAAGTGCCGTGTGTATCGGCATAGTTGGATGCATCTCTACAAGGCATGGCCGTTCAGGTGCATTTCATTGTGGTACTGCTTTACGTTGGAACCATGAAGATCTGAAAGGAGAGATCCTATGAGTTTCCTCAAAAAATCGACTGTGCGTTTCTGTATTGTGTTCCTCTGCGCCCTCGCGATGACGATTGGAGGCGCAACCATTGGTGCTTTCGCCGACTCAGGTGGAGCAACGGCCACTGTTCATGCCGGGCAGTTAACCGAAGCGGGCACTTTCGGCGAATCGGTTTCTACCACACTTGATGGTACAGATCAGACACTCTCCTATACACTGCCGGTACAGTTGAAAGATGCCACCGGCTCGGGCTCAGGCTGGAACCTGCAAATTTCCGCGACGGCCCTCTCTGACGGTGTTAACGGACATTCCGCGCTGACCCAGCAGGTCTCCGCGGCCTCGGCAAGCTGCGTATCAGGCAATCATTGCACGGGGGCAACCAGTGCAACCCCGCCCTCGTATCCACTGGTTCTGAGCAGCACCGCGCAAAAGTTCTTCTCGGCTGACGCGAACTCTGGAATGGGTATTCTCAATGTTTCGACCTCTCTTCAGGTTCTGGTTCCAGGCAACACTTACGCGGGTACCTACACAACCACCCTTACGCTGGCTGTGGTAAGCGGGCCGTAGTAATACACCTGTCCGCTTCCACTTCCAGCCTTTCAGGTTATGGTTTCGTGCGAGAGGGAAAAACAGCGGTGCTGTTTTTCCCTCTTAGCGGGTGAAAATTACCGTTGACAGGGAAGCGTTTCACCCTCAGCGAAGGGGATGTATATGAGATATCGAAGCAAACAGGTTCAAGCAGCAGTTGCCCTGATCTTATTAATTACAAGTGTCATTCTATGCTCGCCTCTGGGAGCCTCGGCCAACTCTACCGGGGCTACCTATATGCTGGCTGCCACTCCCACTCCCGCAACGTGTCCTACTCCTGGGAATAATGCCTGTATTACCAGCATTAACAGTACCCCGACTGTGGGTGTGACATTGAATGGTACCGACCAGAGCCTGTCCTTTACTATGCTCTATACCCTTAACAACTCAGTAAGTAGCAACTGGCATGTAACTATTGCTTTGACCCAGTTCACAACGACCAGCACTCCCCATCGCACCCTGCCCACAACCACAACTATTACAGCGGTAACGGTAGTACCATCATGCAGTGGCAATACCTGCCCTGTCAACGCCATCTCATACCCGCTCAGCGTGACGGCTGGCAATACACCGGTCACGTTTTTCAATAATACAGGAGGTGGCAGCCACGGAGTAGGCTCTTTTACTATCCAGACAACGATGAGCATTTCGGTTCCGGGGAACGCTTATGCAGGCATCTATACAAGCACGTTCACCATTGCCTTCGTTAGTGGATCGGCCTGAGCAGAACATAATTTCTTGAACAAGAAACAGAGAAGGATGTGTTTTATGCAAAATCGGTTCTCTCTCCCATACTTCGGGAGCTTCTGCAGGTTGATGGTGGGAGCGTTTCTCCTCTCCTTCATGGTACTGGGAACACTCTTCGCGCTGTTCGGGCAGTCACCAACAGCACATGCAGCCGGTGGACAGGCCCAATTTGGCCTGCAACCAGTCCTTTATGATCCTGCCAATCCGCTAACCAAATCATACTTCATCTTCGATAGCAAACCCGGCGTCGTCGTAAAGAGCCGCGTTCGTGTGACCAATGTTGGCACGGCAAAAGGGAGTGTCAGCCTTTACCCGGTCGATGCCACAACCGGTCAGACGAGCGGGGCAGTTTACCTCAATCAAGATGACCCGCGCAAGGACGTAGGAGCCTGGATCACGCTCGGCGCACAGGAACTGACGCTCAATCCAGGTGAGAGCCGGATCGTTTCATTCCAGATGATCATCCCCGGCAGCGTTCGCTCCGGGCAGCATCTCGGCGGCATCGTTGCCGAGAATCTCACGCCAGCCGGAACAACGCCAACGCCCAACGCGAACAAGAATACCGGCACCATCCAGATCAATGTCAAAAATCTCACCATTATTGCCGTCCAGGTCAACCTTCCTGGTACCCCTATCGAGCACATATCGGCATCAGGCATTCAGGCAGGCGGAGAAGACGGATATCAGCGACTGCTGGTTGGATTAAACAATACCGGCAATGTTATGCTCAAGCCCTCCGGCACCTTGCAAGTCACCAATGCTCAGGGACAGAACGTCGGAAATTTCTCGCTCAAGCTCGATACCTTTCTCCCCCAGACCAGCATCGACTACCCGGTAGCTATTAATGGACCGGCCCTGGGGGTGGGTGATTACCAGGCAACATTGAACTTGACATATGGTCATGGACAGGCACTTCACTACACGACGAAGTTCAGCATCACGCAACAGCAGGTGACACAGGTATTCAGTTCCAAGCAGACCCAGGCACCCGGTACGTCCAGCGGCATCATTTTCGCCGGTATGACATTCTGGCAGCTCTTACTGGTCACTGGCGGTGTGCTCGCCATGCTCTGGGCCGTGGGCAACATGGTGTATAAGAAGCTTTCACTATCCCGGTTGAAAGCCGGACAGGCCAACCAGCAAACGTCCCAATTCAAGCAACCGAGGTTCTAGATAGTACCGGTATAAGGGGGAGTCTATGATGCGACTGCTCAAAAAGCGCTCCAGAGGTTTCTCTCTCTGTTTTGTCCTGCCGCTCATTTTCACCATAGTCTGCTCCGCAGTCGCCCATGCCGACTCAGGGACAGCCACTATCGCTATTCGTGGTGGGCCTTTGATGGAGTCAAATGCCACGAATAGTGTCAGCCTGGCATTGAAAAAGAAGATACAACTGGCAAGCTATACTCTGCCGATTACAGTAATCGATGCAAGAGGCACAGGAAGTGGTTGGAAACTTTCGATTACGTCCACGAGGTTCAAAAATCCGGCTGACAAAGATGTCAACAAGGACATGCTGCCTGCCAACGCCTCGCATATTACCAGTGTCAGCGTATCATGCAGCGCGCATTCTACCTGCACGAATCCAATCAATGGTATCTCTTACCCGTTGGTAGTACCAGCCGGTGCTAAGCTACCGCCAGCCGTGAAATTTTTCAATGCCGCTGTCCGTACAGGTCTGGGCAATTTTGGTCTCACCATGGTGGTCAGCGTCACCATTCCCTCTCACACCGAACCGGGTACCTATACCAGCACAATCATTGTGGCCATCGCGAATGGGCCATAGCAGGCCAATCCACATTCGACAACGCCGGATCGACAATCCAGCCCTCGCTCTTATCGCAATCGGCGGGAATGCCGTAGCCGCTACCGCGTTGAGTGTATGCCCACGCCGCCTGAATCGCGCATAACAGAGCATCCAGCAGATCGGCCATCGGGTCCTGTACCAGCGCCTCGACCATTGCATCATCGAGGGTGAGGGAGAGGCCGTAGTACTCGGACAGGGCCGGTGAGCGCAGGCCCTGCACTATTTCCTGCCGCGCCTCACGCTGTTCCTCCGTCTGTTTGCTCCGCTCGTCGCTTTTATAGCTGCGCGAGCCTATCCAGCGCCGCGCCACCAGGGCGGGATAGCCTTCGAGGACGATTCGGCTGTCACTACCGGGACGACAGGGCAGAACCTGGACGCCGGAGGCAAGGAGACGGGTTGCGCCCTGGAAAAACATTTTTCCCACCGGCACACGATGCAACATCATGGGGCTGCGCGCCTTCGCCAGCCTATCTGCCGCTCGCAAGTGGTGCTTGTCGCCCGGCGCTCTGCTCGCGCAATAGCGGGTCAGCGTTTCCTCGAACTGCGCCTTACCCATTGTCGCGACAAGCTGAATGTAGTCCTCCCAGCGCTCAGGCCAGCTCAGATTCGTGAGCAGTGTACGCGGTAGGCCAAAGGGGAAATCGAGCGCGGCGCACCAGGGGCCAGGGTAACGCAAAAATGCTTCGAACTGTCCAAAATCGGGAAATGATTGGCAATCATGCAAGGTCAACAGGCCATCCTGCAAGCTGCATACGGCGCAGGTAATGGGCTTCCTGCGCCCTGGTGCGCTGGTGAAATCGAGGCCGAAGATACGCATGACTAGAGTTGGGCCATGACGTTTTTGCTGATGGTGCGCAGGGTGGCAAAGACGCCCTTCCCATCGCAAGCAATCGCCTCGAAGTGGGGGACGCGGCGGCGATTGAGGTAG
>DASTKE010000417.1:0-4128 GCA_035716105.1 Ktedonobacteraceae bacterium
GACCAGGCTGGGAAGCAGCAGCAGGCGCAGAAATGTCCAGAGGTCAAGCCGGAAGGTCGTTAGCACGATGATGTTGATGGGGTTGCTGACGGGCAGCAGAAACGATGCTGTGTCGGCGATGAAGGTGCAGGCGAAGAGAAAAGGCAACACCGGTAAGCGCAGGCGCGTCACAAGCGTGTATACGATGGGAGTGAGGATGAGCGCCGTCGCGTCGTTCGAGAGCACCATTGAAATCAGGCAGCCGAGCAGGAAGGTGTTGAGATAGAGACGCCGCGAACTTCCACCGGCCAGACGAGCGGCCTGCGCTGCCAGCCAATCGAAGAGGCCAGCAGCCTCCGCCAGCGCTGATAGGCTCATCATACCCAGGAAAAAGAAAAAGACATTCCAGTCGGAATAGAGCGTCAGCAAGGCATCCAGAGGGCTGATCAATCCTGTGATGAGCAGCAGAGCAGCCCCGGCAAGCGCGATCAATGCCTCGTTCCAGCGAAATGGGCGGGTCATGATGCCAACCAGCGTCAGCAGGGCAATCAGCGCGGTCAGCAGCGTTGTTGTCAGCGCGGGCAGGTGGAAGAACAGCAACATCGGATATTCCTTAAGATAAACCTGGAAATAAGCCCAACAATTATCTCATCATTGAGCTACTTCTATTACGTTACTATGCTCTTCCAGGAAACAATATGTAACTCAAAGGCAGGGTAGTGGGACCAGGCCATCCCCTCGCGGGTGGCCTGTCAGAACTTCGGTTAACTCCAATGGGACGCTATCGTTGTGGTGGCTGGTTGTAGGGATTGGCGCGCTGTGTTGGGTCATACGAGCCGGGCTGCGGTGGGCTGGCAAGCTGTGTTTTATCATACGAGCCGACGGGATAGGATGGATACTGTGGTGCTGGCGCGGGCTGCTGGTTATAGGGATTGGCAGGCTGCGCAGGATTGTAGGGATTCTGCTGCGGATATTGCGCTGGACTCTGGTAGGGTTGCTGGTAAGGGTTGGGCTGCTGATAGGGATTGGGCTGTCCATAGGAAGGGTTCGCGTAGGGATTGGCATTCGGTTGCCCCTGCCTCTGCATTCCCATTGCTGTCGAGGGCGAGACGCTGAAGCCACTCGATGCTGTCTTCGCGGTCTTGAAGCCGCCACCTTTACGAGTCAGGAAGATGCCACCAGCGACGAGGCCGAGGCCGAGCAGCGTCAACAAGATGCCAACCGGCCAGTTATTCTGGTCGTAACCACCGGGATTATTCTGATACGTGCTGGTCGTGTAGGTCGTCGTCTGACCGCTGCTGGCAAATGTCGTGATTTTCTCCACCTGGTAGCCTGTACCGCTGATGTGTGAGCCATCGGTCAGATTCACGTCGACATCCTGCGAAGAGGTATCGGCCACGAAGACAAATGTTTGTGAGTTGTCTTTAAACACCTGCGAGCCATTGAAGGCCGGCGAGAAGTCGGACTCGTGAACAACGTAGTACGTGGAGCCATTATTCTGCTGGAGATAATCATTGCCGTCATCTACGACATACGGGGTGAAGGTGCCATTTTCAATGGTCTGGTACGAAACATGATGCGAGCTTGCGCCATAACCGAGGCCAATAACCAGGAGCAAGGCACCTACAACAATCAGGCCCCAGCGCCGGGTTAGCAGGAGAATACCCAGTCGGATCAATGTAAACATGTGGTGCTCCTTCCAATTGCTAAAGGGACAAAATGATAACAGATTTCTCAGAACGATGAGCTAATCTTAATAAACGAACGGGCCAGAAAATCGTATTGAAGCTCTGCTATCTACTTCCATTCTATCGGATTCATGCCCGCATAGCTGTAACCCACTTCACTTAATATTATTGAGCTAGCTCACTTCTCTGATAGAAGGACACGCGCCAGCACCTGTCCCTTACCCTCTCGACGCGCTGGCGGCACTGTGATATGATCGTGCAAACAGAACAGAAGGGCAGGCGCAAGGGAAGCTGTGTATCTTAAACGATTGGAAATGCTGGGCTTTAAGAGCTTCGCGGTACGCACGCAACTGGAATTCAGTCCGGGTCTGACCTCGGTCGTTGGGCCAAATGGGGCCGGCAAGTCGAACGTGGCCGATGCGATGCGCTGGGTACTGGGCGAGCAGAGTATACGCCAGTTGCGCGGCAAAAAGAGCGATGATATTATTTTTGCGGGCAGTCACGGCAGAGCGCCGCTCGGTATGGCAGAAGTCTCGCTGACCATCGATAACAGCACGGGCTGGGTACCCTCGGAATATAGCGAAATCACCGTCACGCGCCGCAGCTATCGTTCCGGTGAAAACGAATACCTCATCAATAAGCAGAAAGTGCGCCTCAAGGATGTTGTCCTGCTGCTGGCTCAGGCCCGTATCGGCCATGATTCCTATACCGTCGTCGGTCAGGGACTGATTGATGCCGCCTTAAGTCTGCGTGCGGAGGAGCGTCGCAGCCTGTTTGAGGACGCGGCTGGCATTCGCCCGTTCCAGGTGCAGCGCGCCGAAGCGGATAACCGGCTGCGACAGACAGAGCAGAATCTCGAACGCCTGCGCGATATCATCGGTGAGATCGAGCCGCGCCTGGAACCGCTGGCTGAACAGGCCCGGCGAGCTGTCGAGTACGCCCAACTGAATCGCGAATTGCTGGACGCACTCATGACGTGGTACGGCTTGCAGTGGAGACGTTTGCGCACCGTCAAAGAACTGGCGGAGACAGCCGAGCAGGAGCAGTCTCGCAATCTCCAACGGCTGCAACAGGATGTGCAGGCGCTCGATGAGCAAAGCGATACCCTGCGCACGCGGCGGCAAAATACCCAGGCACACATCCTGGATGCCCGTCAGTCGCACAGTGAGGCCAGCGACCTCGCACGCAAGCTCGAACGCGATCTGGCCGTCAGCGAGGAGCGCGTGATCGGTTTGCAGCGCCAGCGTGGTGAGCTACAGCAGCAAGAGCGGCGTTTGCGCGAGCGGCTGATTGCGCTTCAACAGCAGATGATTGATCTTGAGGAACAATGCGATCTGGCTGACGAGGCTGTCGACACAGGTGCGCTCTCGCTGGCAGCCCTGGAAGAGCAGGTTGCACGGGCGCAAAAAGCTTATGACATGGACGAACGCCGCTTGCGCAACGCTCAGAGCGATCTCATACAGGTGCAGGCAAGGTTGGGGGCCAGTCAATCAGACCTGGGTCGGCAGCAAAAGCATCTGGGCGAGCGCAACCGCACACTGGCCTCTCGCCGCGAGATGATTGCGCAGGGACAGCAATCCATGCGCACTGTGGAGAAACGGCTGGCCGAAGAGCGTGAGCGTTTGGATGCAGCGCGAAGCAACGAACAAGAGATCGTGCAGCGCAAGCAGTCGCTGACACGTGCCATCGCCGATGCGCAGCAGGAGACGGAGCGTCTGAAATTGGCGCTGGCCGAGGCCGAACGCCAGCGTCGCACGGTTTCCGACCGCCTGAACATGCTCAAGAACTGGCGGCAAAGCCTGAGCGGCTATAGCGACGGCGTGCGCACGTTGCTGCGCGCTCCCGCCGGAAAGCTGCCGGGACTGCTTGGACCCGTTCCCCAGCTTGGCGTTGCTCCGGCTGGTCTGGAAACCGCGATGGAAGCCGCCCTCGGCCCCAACTTACAGGCGGTGGTGGTGCAAACGTTAGAAAACGCACAAAGCTGCCTGACATATTTGCAAACTACGAAGGCGGGAAAAGCCCTGGTGATCTGGCTGCAGTCCGGTGCTGAGGACGAGTCAGAGGAGCTTGACGAGGCGCAGATTCAAACCGAGGAGGCGATAGTGCGCCATTTCCTCGACGAAAGACCAGCCTTGAAAGAGCGCTTCACCGGCTTTGCCTGGCAACAGGTGCAATGCGAGCCGCGCTACGTGCCGCTGTTCCGCCGCCTCTTGCGCGGCATTGTGCTGGTCAAAGACCTGGACGCGGCTCGCGCCTTACTAGCCTGGATATTGCCCCTGCGTCTCTCCTCGTATGGCGACCTGCCCTTCGAAATGGTCGTCACACACAATGGTGAGGTGTTGCACAGCGAAGGCTGGCTGAGTGGTGGTGGGAGCAAGGATGGCAGCCAGCAGGGCTTACTGGCCCACGAGCGCGAACTACGCGAACTGCCGCAGCAACTCAATGAGCATGTGAAGCTGAT
>DASTKE010000418.1:0-7720 GCA_035716105.1 Ktedonobacteraceae bacterium
CGCGTGCAGCAACGAGACCACGTATACTATCGTGCCACCAGCCTCCACGCCTGCAAAGCAGGTAACGGTGGTGCAGCCGACGCCATTGACGCCTACGCCAACACCTGTTGCGCAGCAGCAGTTGCCGCAGGGGTTGTTGAAGTCCGACTATCCGGTGCTGGATTGGGTCTTTAGCGTCGATTGCGGACAGGGCGCGAACTCGTTGAATAGCGGCCCGATGAATGGGGCGCTGGCGTATGACTCGGCGGCGTGGTTGTATCCGAGCGATGGACACCTGGTGACGGGTGGGCAGCGGTGCGATCAAACGGCGCTCGTCCAGCAGGCGAAACAGCAGGGTGTAGCGGCGCTGATGACGGTCGGCATTGATAGCTCGTGGTCGGCGCTGGCGGCGGCGCAGTACATCGACCGGGCAGCCTCGCAGCCACAGGTTCCCTGCACGCCGCAGGCCAGCACGGATATCTGCGCCATCGTCAACTGGGCAGTGGCCGGGGGATACACGGGCGTCATCATCGATTACGAGATCGTCAAAGGGGACTACCCAGACATCGCTCGGAAGTTTGCCGATTATATGCGCGAATTGCAGATCGCCCTGCACCAGAAGGGTCTGCTCTGCGGTATCGCGCTCATCCATCGCATAGGGGACAGCCAGCGGACCGATCCTTCGTACTACGGCAACTCGTTTGAAGACTGGCGGCAGTTGAGCGAACTGGATTTCCTGGTCGTCATGGTCGTCGATCAGGATCTTTCGCAGGGCAAACCCGGTCCGCTCGTCTCTACCCCCTGGGTCGACGCGCAACTCGATTACATCTGGCATACCGTGCCACAGATTTTGAGCAAAATCATCTTCGAGTTCCCTTTATACGGTCGCGAATGGGTGCGGGACGCGCAGGGCCACTGGCAGCACGTGGGCGACCAGACCTGCCCGCAGATCAGCGCCAGCAAAGCCAGCTATACCCTGCTATCTGGCACCAGCACCGACCCCGGCACGCCCGAATACGCCTGGAACGATGCCAGCGGCCAGCGCCACGAGGTCTGGTACGACACCAATGCCTCGCTGATAGCCATCATGACGCAGTTGCAATCGCAGGCACGCAGCCTGCTCAACAACCCGCGCTACCGGCTCCCCACCTCGTTCTGGTATCGCGGGGCCGAATGCCCCGGCTTCTTCGGCCCCGGCAATGCTCTGGAAACATTTTATAAGCAGTAAAACACAAGGGGTGCAGTTCATATCTGGCGCGAAGGGGGAAAAACCCGAAGGCACCCGCAAGGGGCCACCCCCTTCATCCGCCGCTCCCCTGCCTCTACAAAGCGGCCCGTCGAGGTTGGAGCAATCCCATATGGGGACAGGTAGAGGCAGGGAGGATGAGAGGCGCTAGGTGACCCCTTGCGGGCAGCCGCGTCCGGGGGACGATCAAGGCCCTTCGTTCCCATATCCTCTCCCCGCAAACCAATAACATCAACCCGAGAAAAGAAAAGTCTATAGTCGAGATGAGAAAAATATGCTACACTGGCACCATGTATGGCCAGGACATGAATGAATGAGGCAGCCATATGGCAAAGCTCGTGCGCGATGACGAGGAACAATTGATCGCTCGCAGCCAACATGGGGATGGCAATGCCTTTAACCTGCTTGTGCTGCACTACCAGCAGACAACGTATAGTTTCGTCCTGCGGATGCTCGGCGACCCGGATACGGCAGCCGATGTGACGCAGGACACCTTTATTGCTGCCTTTCGCGGCGTTGCATCCTTCCATGCCGGTTCCTCCTTTCGCGCCTGGCTGCTGCGTATCGCCTCCAATATGGCCTGCGACCACTGGCGGCGCGTGCAGCGTCGTCCCGCCGAGTCGCTGGATGTCCTGACCGACGAGGAGGAGCCGCACGGCGAAAGCCTGCTGAGCGTGCTGGCGGCAACCAGCATCGAGGGCAATCCCGAAGAGCGGTTGCTGACCCAGGAATTGCAGGAGTTGATCCAGAGCGGTCTGCAATCGCTGCCGCTAGACCAGCGCGTGGCCGTCGTTTTATGTGATGTAGAGGGTTTCTCCTACGAGGAGATCGCGGCGAGCACACAATCGGCGCTCGGCACGGTACGCTCGCGTATCGCACGCGGGCGGGCGCGGCTGCGTACCTACCTGTACCAGCACAGGGAACTTTTGCCCCGACCATATCGTTTATCCAATGAGTAGTGAGTTGACAGTGTAACGGAGTATCTGTGTGGCGCAAGATCGGCATCTAACAACGGAACAACTTTCGGCATATCTTGATAAACAGCTTTCAGCCCAGGAGCAGGCGGCATTCGATGTACACCTGCAATCCTGCCAGCAATGTCAGAATGTGCTCGACGACCTGCGCCAGACGGTTGCGCTGCTGCACGCGCTGCCGCAGCCAGTCCTGCCACGCTCCTTCGTGCTACCCGCCGAGGTAATCCGTGAAGCCGCACCCAGCGCCCCGGTCGCCGCTATGCGAACTTCAGCGCCAGCACCGCTGCATATCGACGAGGGAAGGCGTCATGTAGAGCAACGTGCGAAGAGGCGGCAATATGTCTTACGCCGCACCCTGCGGGCCATGAGTACCATCGCTGCCGTGATTGGCTTCATTTTCCTGCTCACCGCCATCCCCATCCCTCTTCACGCAGGTGGAGCGTCCACCAGCAGCGGCACCAGTGGAGGAGCAGCCAGCGCCCCCGCGAACAACCCAAACGCGAGCGCGTCCGCACAGCCATCTACCACGATGGGAACGCATACTGCCGCCGGTCAGAATGCGGGGACTGCTCCGGCAAAGGGGACGCCAAATAGCGGGCCAACCCCGGCACCAACTTCCCAACTACAGAACGGCAACCAGCATACAACGCAGCAATCACCACCTGCACCGGTATCCGATATCTTGCAAAATATTGGTGCAGCCCTCGATCCCACAGTATCGGGAGGACGAGCGCTCGACGGCCTGCTCCTGCTCGCGCTCGCCATCCTGGGCTTCGTGCTCTCAAGAATTTGGCGCAGTGCCAGAACTACGTGATAATGGGCGTTAAGAAACGGGCCAGCCGCACGGCTGGTCCGTTTCTTAACGCCCATTATCACGTAGTTCTTGCCAGTTTCCAGCACTCTCTGGCGATTTCCCAGTCTTCCTCAGTGTGAATGACCAGAACGCGCACGGCAGAGTCGTTGGTGGCGATATCTTGATCGACGAGCGATTGAGCGTTTTTTTGCTCGTCGAGCCGCAGACCGAGAAAACCAAAGCTCTCACACGCGGCGGCGCGCACAATGGGCGCGTGCTCGCCGATGCCAGCGGTAAAGATCAGGGCGTCCAGCCCTCCAAGTGAGGCCAGCATGGCTCCAATGAAGAAACGGAGCCGGTGAATGAAGATGTCAAATGCCAGCTTCGCACGCTCATTGCCCGCTTCCCTGGCGGAGAGGATTTCGCGCATATCGCTTGAGACGCCAGAGATACCGAGCAGACCAGATTCTTTGTTGAGCACGCGGTCAAACTGGTCGGCGGTGTCGTGATGCTCACGCAACAGGTAGATCAGAATGCCGGGATCGACCGTGCCGGAGCGCGTCCCCATCATCAGCCCTTCGAGCGGCGTGAAGCCCATCGTGGTATCGATGCTGCGTCCATCCTGGATGGCAGCGGCTGAGCAACCGTTCCCCAGGTGGCAGGCGATGAGCCGCAGCCCTTTTTCATCCCGGCCTAGAATCTGGGCGGCACGCTGCGTACAGTACTGGTAGCTGATGCCGTGAAAGCCATAGCGGCGAATTCCCTGTTCATACCAGGCATAGGGGCCGGGGTAGACTGCTGCCGGGAGCGATATCTGGCAGTGAAACGCGGTATCGAAAACGGCCACTTCGGGGATGCGCGGCAAGAGCTGCTGCGCGGCCTCGATGCCTTCCAGGTTCACCGGATTGTGCAGCGGTGCCCACGATGAAAGCGCCTGTATCTCCGCTTTCACCACCGGAGTAATCAGCACACTGTGCGTATAATCCGGCCCTCCCTGCACTACACGATGACCCACCATGTCGATATCCGCAGGTCCATCAATCACCCGTGTAGGGCCTCTCCACAATGTATTCAGGATGTGTTGCAGCGCGGCCTCATGCGAAGCGCCTTGACGTTCCTCACTCACCGTCTCCCCGTGAGCGGTAGTGACGGTGAGTGAGATCGTGCCTTTCTGCTGCATCCAATCGGCGTCGGCTGACCAGAGCGGCTGCGGTGGCTTCTCCGGCAGGCTGTCGCCAATGTCGTACAGGCGGCTTTTCTGGCTGCTCGACCCGGCATTAAGCACGAGAATTTTCATCTATGCTCCCTATGACCACTGCCAGTTGGCGATTTCTTTGGGGTCTACGCCATTCTCATGGATGTAGCGCACAAAATCGACCAGGATATACTCGTAGTAATGTACCATTTCGCTGGCGCGCACCGCTACACGTGGATTGTGCGCCGCGGCAAGGCGGATGGCTTGCGTGATAATGTGGTAGCGGTCGGTGCCATTCCTCACGTTCATATCAAACGGCGTGGTCGTCGTCCCCTCCTCGCGGTAGCCATTGATGTAGAAGCGTCCTTGCGTGTGATGGCGCCCGTAGATCAACTGCTTGACGGCGGAGGGATAGCCATGGAAGTTGACGATCACCGGGCGGTCTGGCGTGAACAGCGCCTCGAACATCTCCTCGTCCAGGCCATGCGGGTGCATCGAGTTCTGCTCTAAGATCAGCAAGTCCGTCACGTTGACCACGCGCACGCGCAGTTCGGGCAGTTCGTGCCGCAAGATGGATGCCGCAGCCATGATCTCCAGCGTGACCGTATCGCCGATGCCAACCAGCACCACATCGGGGTTTATACCATCGTCGATGCTGGCCCAGCGCCAGATGGAAGCTCCGGCGCGGCAGTGGGCAATCGCCTCCGACATGGAGAGCCACTGCGGCATTGGCTGCTTATTGGCAACGACCAGATTGACGTAATTTTTGCTGCGCAGGCAGTGATCAACGGTGCTCATCAGGCAGTTAGCGTCTGGCGGCAGGTAGACGCGGCTCACCTCCGCTCTCCGGTTGAGCACGTCGTTAATGAAGCCGGGACTCTGGTGCGAGAAGCCGTTGTGCTCCTGCCGCCAGAGCGTGGAAGATTCGAGGTAGTTCAGCGAAGAGACCGGCAAGCGCCAGGAAAACTCGGACGACATCTTGAGGAACTTGGAAAACTGGTCCATCATGGAAACAATGATGTTCAGAAAGGCCTCGTAGGAGGGGAACAGGCCGTGACGCCCGGTCAGCAGGTAGCCCTGCAAAAAGCCCTGGCAGATATGCTCGCTCAAGACTTCGATCACGCGCCCATCATGTGAGTTAACGTGCTCATTATGCGGCGCGACGGGCCATTGAAAGTTGCGGTTCGTCACATCCAGCACGGCGGTCAGTTTGTTGGACTCCAGTTCGTCGGGGCTGAAGATGCGGAAGGTATGCGGATTGCGCTGTACCACCTCGCGCAGGTAGAGCGCCGTTTGTTCCACGTCGCTCACCATGGTTTGTCCCTCCTGGGACGGCACGTCTGGCTGCCCCCGCCGGACGTTGACCTCATAGGAGTAGATGTCTGGCAGGTCAAGGGGCCGGAGTATTCTGCCGCCGAATGTATGCGGGTTGCTGCCCATGCGGCGGTCGCCTTTGGGACACTGGTCAAGAATCTCCGGCTTCGGACGCCCCCGCTCATCGAACAATTCATTGACATGGTAGGACTGCAACCACTGTTCCAGCAAATGGAAGTGTTCGGGATTGGTCTTCGGATCGGGAATCGGCACCTGATGCGAGCGATAAGAGCCTTCAAGCGGCTCGCCATCCATCTCCTTCGGCCCCGTCCAGCCCTTGAGCGAGCGCATCAAGATCACCGGCCAGCGCGGCTGGGCGATGGGTTTACCGGAGCGTGCCGCCTGCTGGATGCGACGAATTTCAGCATAGGCCCATTCCAGCGCGCCATACATCGAGGCATCCAGGTCGTTTCCCTCCACAAACACCACCTGGTAGCCAAAGCCCGTGAACAGGTCGAGCAGTTCCTGATCGCTCATCGCACCATAGATGGTCGGATTGGCAATCTTATAGCCGTTAAGGTGCAAAATGGGAATGACCGCACCGGACTCTGCAGGATCGATAAACTTGTAACAGTGCCACGAACCGGCAGTTGGACCGGTTTCCGCCTCACCATCGCCAACAATGCAGGTGACGATCAAATCCGGGTTATCCATCACAGCGCCAAAGGCGGTCGCCAGTGCGTAGCCCAGTTCGCCACCCTCGTGAATGGTGCCGGGAATGCCCGGATAGAGATGACTGGGAAAGCCTCCCGGCCAGGAGAAGCGCCGGACGAACTTCTCAAGTCCGGCGTAATCGAGGGTCAGTTCAGGATAGAAATCAAGCAGCGACCCTTCCAGGTAGAGGTTCGCGAGGTTGGCAGGTGCGCCATGTCCCGGCCCTGTGACCAGGAACATATCGAGATCGTGGCGCTTAATCAGGTGGTTGAGATGGGCATACACCAGATTAATGCCGGGACACGTTCCCCAGTGGCCAAGCAGGCGATCCTTGATGTCTTCTGGCTTTAGCGGCTCCCTCAGTAAGGGGTTGCTCTTCAGATAAATCTCGGCGGCAGCCAAGTAATTGGTGACACGGCGAAATTTGGCGATGGCGTCCAGTTCCGTGCCATGCTGCTGGCGAACTTCATCTACAGTAATCTGTACGCTGGCCGGTGCCTCCGACGTAACGGTAATGGTATCTGGCATTGCGAATCCTTCCTCCTGTGCATGGATGCTAGCCCAAACGGCACTCCCTCGTATTATAAAGCAGCATTGCTAACAGAGCAGTAGGGGCAGCTTGAGCGCGCCCACCGCCGATTGATCGGCCTGCGGCCTGGGGCCGATCAATCGGCGATGCGCTCGATAAATCGGCACCTACGGAAGTGTAATGCCGACCGAGGCCAGTCCCTGGCGCATGGTCCGGGGTGAGAGTTGCGTTACGAAGGCGGCGCGGACGATGCCATTGCTATCGATGAAGTAGGTGGTGGGAATGGCAGTCACGCCATAGGCTTGATTGACCGCGCTACCTTTATCGAAGAGAAGAGCATAGGTGAGCTTATAGGACTTGCCAAAGCGCGCAATATCATCCTTCGGGTCGGCCTGATCGACGCCCAGAAGGGTGAAACGGCCATGACCGTACTGTGAGTAGACCTGCTCCAGGTAGGGAACCTCCGAAAGGCAGGGCGTACAGGACTCCGACCAGAAATTGAGCACTACGGGGTGTCCCCGCAGGGCATGCAGATCAATCGTGCCAGAACCGCTGCCACCGTAGACGGGCAGCGAAAAGTTGGGGGCTGGCGCACCGACCGCGACAGCCGCGACCGGAGCTGGCGTGCCAGAAGGCAGCAGCACCAGCCAGCCAAATATGGCAGCGCACACAGCAATCACCGCGAGACCAGTAAAGGTAATCAGCCGACCCCGGCTGGCAGGTGGGGCGGGTACGCGAACAGACTTACGGCTCTGCCCCAAAAGTTCCTGCTGGTATTCCCGTCGCTGCGCCCGCGCCTCTGCCTGTTCCTGCCTCTCCTGCTCCTTTTTGTCACCAAGTTCCTGTGCCATATGATGAATCCTTTGTAGGGAAAAAAGTCTTCACAAACTATTCCATACTATAGAGCAAGCTGTGCATCTGTGCAATGTATACCGAGATTATTGTAGAGTGTGTGAGCGCAAGAGGTGGCATGAGA
>DASTKE010000419.1:0-4053 GCA_035716105.1 Ktedonobacteraceae bacterium
TTGATGTAGTAATCCCGGTCGTGGGCGAACACGAAGAGGATGAACGGGTGAATGAAGGCTTCACAGCCACCGGCGATAATCACGTCGGCGCTGCCGCGTTTGATCGTCCTGTACGCCAGGGTCATCGCGTCCAATCCACCGGCAGCATCGTTGACGGGTGTTTTGCAGTAACCCTGCAAACCATAGCGAATGGCGAGTTGCCCCACGTTCGCGACCTGTAGCCAGGCAATGGCGGTATAAGCGCTCAGAGCGCGTGGCCCGCGAGTATAGACCGCCCGGATTTGCTCCATAACAAAGTCGATGCCACCCATCGTGTTGGAAATCACTACTCCCACGCGCTCCGGGTTCACATCTGCCAGCGTGATATTGCTGTCTCGCAGCACTTCCTGAGTGGCGGCGAAGACGAAATGCGTCATGCGGTCCGTCCGATTGACCAGTTTGCGCTCGATATAGTCGTTTGCCAGGAAGTTGTTGATCTCGCCTGCCACCTGTATAGGGAGATTTTCCATAGAAGAACGCTCAATTGTCTTGATGCCGGAGACGCCCTTGCTGGTTGCCTCCCAGAAGGCTTCTTTGCCGATGCCGTTCGGTGCCACTACTCCCAGTCCTGTAATGACGACGCGCCGTTCTGTATTTTGTTTCATAATTGCCTCACCCTGCTGAATAACTTCTGAACGTGTTTTTCATGCCTGTTCCGTCGCGTCGGCCCACGCTGCCCGCGCCAGCACCAGTGCGCTGTTGACGCCGCCGAAGCCACTGGAATGGGTCAAGGCGACATTGACGGTAGCTGGCCGGGCGACATTAGGGACGTAGTCGAGATCGCAGCGCGGATCGGGTTGCTCCTGATTGATGGTCGGCGGGATGATCTGCTGATCCAGCACCAGCGCCGTGACCAGCGCTTCGATGGCACTGGCCGCTCCCTGTGTGTGACCGATCATTGATTTGGTGGCACTGATGGGAATATGATATGCCTGTTCTCCAAAAACAGCCTTATAAGCAGCCGTCTCAGACACTTCATTGGACGGCGTCGAACTGCCGTGCGAGTTAATGTAGTTCAGATCAGCGCCGCTAATCTCTGCCTCTTCCAGGGCTTGCCGCAGGAGATTTTGCAGGGGTGCGCCATCGGGGGGCAGAGCCGTCATATGGTGCGCGTTGCAGTTGCTGGCGAAGGAGAGCACCTCCGCGTAGATGTACGCATTGCGGGCAAGGGCCACTTCACGCTCTTCGAGCACCAGGACAGCCGCACCTTCCCCCATAACGAACCCATCGCGGTTGCCGTCGTACGGGCGAGAAGCGCGTTCGGGTGCGTCGTTGCGTGTGCTCATCGCGCCGATGACACAGAAGACGTTCAGACCGGAGTAGGAGATAGATGCATCAGAGCCACCTGCAAGCATACGCTCGGCCCGGCCCTCCTGAATAGCCAGAAATGCTTCTCCAATAGCATCTCCACCGGCGGAGCAGCCTGTAGCGATGACCATGCATGGCCCATACAATTGATGATGTGAGGCAATCGCCGAGGCGGGTGAGTGCGTCATCAGCAACGTAGCGGCAATGGGGTCGTCATCTGTACGCTGCACCGGGTGCGTCCCCCGGCCTGTCAGCCGAATCCACAGCTTCTCGCCCTCATCTATTGAAGCCATGGCTGCGCCGATAAAGACGCCTGTTGCCTCGCGTTCCTCCTCGCCCAGCGTGTTGAGGAGCTTCGCATCCTGCAAGGCGAGGTGAGCGGCACCGAGGGCGAACTGCGTCCCTCGTCCTACTGTGCTTCGCTCTTCGGGCGTAATTTCCAGCGCCTCTGGATCGAAGTCGGGAACCTCACCTGCTATCTGAGTCGGCAGCAGGCTGGGGTCAAAGCGCGTAATACGGCGTATACCTGAGTGACCAGCAACGTTGGCACGCCAGAATTCATCTTTTCCTATGCCGTTGGGAGCCACCACTCCCAGTCCGGTAATCACGACTCGTCGATGCATATTCTTCTCCTCTCAGGGAAAGAACCGTTCTGTAACAACACCTGTCGGTTACTCTTATTATCCCTTATTTGGCAAAAAATTCCTATGAGCTTATTCACAAACTCCATGCGTAATACTGCTTACATGCAGCGATGACAGGGTTGGTGACAGCATGTTCAGCATTTTTTAGTGCAGTGCAGCACGACAAGGGTGAGAGGATGGGACGCACGTAGGGGCCGATTGATCGTGCCCACCGCCGATTGATCGGCCCCTACGGGTGTTTCATACGAGAAGGGAGGGAAGGGATACCTGCCTGGATAGAGCGGATAACTTCTCTACCCGGAGCGGGTATCCCTGTAGGACGCACTAAGCGCGGATATCTTTGCGTTTCAGGCCGATGCCCATCAGGACACCGAGCACGATGATGATCACAACCAGCGCGCCCCAGGCGAGCAGGATGCGGTGGATGGCATCGGTTTGTGTATAGGTTGAGAACAGTGTGCCGTGGAAGGTGGGGTCGTTGCCAAACAGCGCGTCGCCTCCCAACTTATCACTGTGCAGGCCAACCGACGAACCCAGCGCGGCCATTGCCCAGCGCGGTGGGAAGATGAATGACGGAATCTGCAAGGCGTAGTCTTTCAATGGGATTTCAACGCCCATGAAGACCACCTGCGGGATGAGCAGAAACGGCAGCAAGCTGTTGGCGCTGTCCTCGTTAGCGGCGAAGGCCGAAGCCGCGAGGCCGATCATCAAGCCTCCCAGCGAGGTCAGGGCCAGGGTGATGTAGGCTTCCAGCACAACCGGTAGGAAGACGCCCTGCTGCAGCGGCTCGAAGATCTCCACGACAAGCAGGAGCATGGCGCTCTGGAACAGCGCCAGCACGCCCAGCACGCCCACCTTCGAGAGGATGTAGGGAACGATGCCCAGGTTGACGGTACGCTCGCGCCGGTAGATGGAGGCTTCTTTGACGACCTCGCGGGTACCGTTGATACAGCCGAAGAGCACGGCCACGAAGGCGACGAGGAACAGGACGCGCTGCGCGTTGATGTTCTTGCCCAGGACGATGAAGTCTTGCAGGGCAGTTGTCACATTGGCCGAAGTGTTGCCCTGCGTCTTGGCTTTCACGTACTGTTTTCCGACCGTGTCGTTGGTCAGATAGGTCTTGATGCGGTTGCAATCCACCGGCGAGCTACTGGTGGTGTTGAGTCCAACGAAACCAGTTTGTGTCTGGACGAGCGATGTCTGGATGCTCGGCGCGCATTGCACCACGTTAGTAGCATCGAAGACGCCCGCGCCGACCTCGAAGCGAACCAGCAGCATGAGCAGTATCGCGATCAGCGGTGCCTGTAAGAGCAGGATAACCAGGTTGGCCCGGTCGTTGAAGAGCAATTCCAGGTTGCGCCGCGAGAGTAGCAGGAACTGCTTGAACGGATTGCCGCGCTTGGGACGCTTGAGCTGCTGGGGCACGCCCTGTGCTTGAGTGCCGGGGCGACCGGCCCCCGTTTGCCCTTCGCGCACCGGCTTAACCACGTATTCCTGGTATTCGGGCGAAGCGCGGAAACGGGCCTCCGCCTCGTCGGGAATATTTGGATTGCTCTCGGTCGGCTCCAGACTGCTGTAGATTTCGGCGAAGTCGGATTTGCCGAAGTACGTTTTGGCCTGTTCCGGTGGCCCGAAGTATGCCAGGTGGCCCCCGGCGCAGAGGAAGCAGACGTAGTCGCACGAGTTGATGTTGTTGGTGGCGTGTGTGACGAGCACGATGGTGTGACCACGGTCGGCCAGGTTGCGCAACAAGTACATCATCCTGCGATCGAGGCCCGGATCGAGGCCAGAGGTGGGCTCGTCCAGGTAGAAGATGCTGGGGTTGGCGAGCAGTTCGAGCGCGATGGAGACGCGCTTGCGCTGTCCACCGGAGAGCTTCTTGACCAGCAGTTTGCGCCGCCGGGTTAGCTCGACCTCGTCCAGCACCTCTTTGATGCGCTGCTCGATCTGCTGCTCGGTGAAGTCGCTGGGCAGGCGCATCTTGGCGGCGTAGTAGAGGGCGCGTTCGACGGTCAGGTCGCGGTGGACGATATCGTCCTGTGGCACGTAGCCAAGCTGCGTG
>DASTKE010000420.1:0-3061 GCA_035716105.1 Ktedonobacteraceae bacterium
AAGGCAATGACAGCAGAAAAATTGCTCACTGCCTGAGATAGCTGCGTAGTGATCGAGGAGAACAGATAGTGACGATGCTTAAGCGTTTCCCCTTTTTCGTGATCCTGTTTGGAATGATGGCAATGATGTGTATTGGTCTGATGACGAATACCGCGCACGCGCAGCAGGCCGTTCCGTTGGGATCGTGCGGCGATACCGTCTCCGATGATGCCGGGTTGTTTGGCAATCGCGCCCTGGACGTGGTGAATCAGGCAAAGGCCATCAATGATGCGCTTCAGGCGGATACACGAGTGGTGACTGTCAGCACGGATAAACTTGCCGGGAGCAGTTTGAAGTCTTACTATACCTATGTTGTATCCCAATGCCCGACCTGGAATGTTTCAAATAGCGTCGTGCTTGTCGAGGCCAAAGGGCTTGAGCCATTTCTTCACCTGGGAAGCAAATTTAGCGGCAAGATGACCTCCGCCGATTTTCAGCAGATGACGCTTAGTATTCGCTCCGAATATGTCGGTGGCAATTATGCGCAGGCTACGATTGACCTGCTCCAACAGGTGCAGAAGAAGCTTAGCCCCGACTATACCTGGTTGTGGGTGACGCTGGTGGTGGTCGTTGTCCTGGTGGTCGCGGGTGTTCTGGCAGCGGTATTCCTGCGACGACGACAGGTACGCGCACTGGCAACGAGCGCTCGCGACAATGCCTCACGGGCAAAGCAAGCGGCAGTCAATGCCACGAGCCAGGTGAGCGGGAAGATAGATGAGTTGTCGCCTCGCCTTCAGGTGCTCCAGGCGCTTGTTCCTCCAGCCACGGCAGCCCAGTTGAGTGGTGCGTTTGAAACGGCAAAAGAGCAGGCCAGTCGGGTGCAGGAGCGCCTGGGAAACCTGCTCGGCAATCCTGATACAAACCCGAACAGCACGACAGTCCCGGTAGAACAATATGGGCGTATGCAACGTGACTATCAAGAGGTGTACAACGAAGCGCAAGAACCCCAGTACCTGTTGCACGCTGTTGAAACGGCGGTTCAAAGGCTTGAGAGAAACCCGCAGGAGCAGATAAATATGCAACAAATTCTGGCGCAAGGTTCTCCCCAGGGATCTTTGCGCGTTTCCCAACCAGGCTACCCCTCGGAATCAACCTGGTCAGGGCGCTAACAGACACCATGCTTGCAATGTAACAATGAATAACGAACGTCAGAAGGAGAAAGGAACCCATGGAAACCCTTCGTCAGAAAGCTCGCGTTTTATCTTTCGCCTGGCTGCATCAAATTGCCGATGCCGCGATTGATATGAATTCAATTCCTGTGGTGCAGCAGTATATTCGTGACCTGGAACAGGCAATTTCCGACTTGCGTGAGGCACAGGCGCAAAATGCCGGGGCCATCGCTGGCCTCAACCGCCAGATCGCCGGGCTTCACCAGCAGGAGGCCACGCTGAATACACAGGCCGATTCCCTCTTGCAGTTGAAGCCCCCCCGCGAAGATTTAGCTGCCACCGTTGAGCAGCGCCTGCAGGAAGTGGAAAATACGCTGAACCCGCTCGAAAACCAGCTTGAAAAAACGCAGGCCATTCAAGCGCAATACGAGCAGGCAATGGACGCGCTGGAAGCCAAGCACACTTCGATGATGCGCCAGCTACAAACCCTGCAATCTATGGATATATCCGCCTCGGCGGAGGATCGGGCCGCGCGTGCGCTTCATGCTGTGAGCAATGCCCTCGGCGGCACATCATCCATCGATGACATCAGCGCCCGTATCCAGGGACGGGCCGATGTCGCCCACGCACGCCTCGAGCAGGCAGTAGGAGGCATCACGCCGCAGCCAGACCCCGTTGCCGATGTGCTGGCCCAATCCGCCATGCAGCAGCGGATTGCCGCACGCAAAGCACGTCTCGGCCTTCCCTCCCCCGGCAACACCACCGTCAGCGAACTGCCCCCGCAATAACCCGCGAAAAAGGTGATGTGATGCTCCGTAGGGGCGGGAGCGGTGGTGGATGTGGGGAGGGGGCGCTTGCGCCGCCCTCATTCTCCATATCGGGGTATAAAATGTGTTTTTTGTTATGTTGGGATGGGGTGGGGCGTTTGCGCCGCCTGGTGGAAACGAGGGCGGCGCAAGCGCCCCCGCCCATCCCAACCGCAACCCCCGCCCCTACATGATTCCATATCCCCGGTTTATTTCGTCAATCCGTATAATTGCGCCTCTACGTTGGTCCCATTTCCATACGATTTTGTGAAACTCCATTATCGGATCAGGCTGCCGGTACGGTGCCGGTTGCGGTGGCTGTACCGCCGCTGGTTCGCAAGACAATGATGGCTGTCAACGTGACGCAGAGGGAGGCGACAGCAACGGCAGCGGGGAGCAAGAGCGACTCGCCGAGTATGATTGTGAGCAGGGAGGCGAGCAAGCTCAGGCCATTGAATACGGCTGCCATGACGATTGGCCAGCGGAGCTCCAGCCAGTTGCGGGAGCGAAGTTCGTAGATGCCCATGATGGCGTAGCCGAGCGTCGCGGAACCTGCCTGCCGGTAGAGAAAGAGGTCCGTTACTTTGAAGCCAAAAAGATGGTTGAGCTGCGGATAGAACAGAGGGATCAGACTAAAGACCGCGGCCAGCAGCGTGGCAATCACGATGAACCTTACGACCCAGGCAGCGACATTTGCCTCTGGACGCGCATCCGTGCGATGGCGATAGAGCAGGCTGACAGTAATTGCTACGATAGCAATTGAAGTTGCCAGGATGAGGTAAACAACCGGCCTCGCCCCTCCTTGAGTGCTGGGACTGAGCAGTTCAGCGCCACAGGCATAGAGGGAACCCAGGTTAAACGTGAGCACTGCTATCACGACGAGCCGGACAGCCGCCCACGTCCCCTGCCGAATGCCGCCGATCAGCGCGACGGCGTAGCCAAACGTGGCCGCACCCGCCAGCCGATCTATGAACGGATCATTACCGGCGAAACCCGTGAAGGCCGCGAAGGCCGTGGGGAACAACAGTGGAAACAGCCCGAAGACAAGCCCTCCGGCCAGGGGAACAACCAGCAGCCAGCGTTCAAGGCCGCTCAAACGAACAGAGG
>DASTKE010000421.1:0-3563 GCA_035716105.1 Ktedonobacteraceae bacterium
GGGCTGCTGGTCTTCGACGAGTGCCACCACCTGCCCGCGCCGACGTATCGCCTGATAGCCGAATGCGCCTTCACGCCCGTGCGATTGGGACTGAGCGCGACGCCGGAACGCAGCGATATGACACATGTCGACCTGGACGGGCTGATCGGCCCGGTGGTCTACCGCCGCTCGCCGGGGGAACTGACCGAAGGCCGCTATCTGGCAGAGTATAAAGAAGAGCGCGTCGATATCGCGCTTTCCAGCGAGGACGAGGCGCGCTACGCGGAGCAGCGCCGCATCTATCGCTCGTTCCTGCGCCGTCGCCACATCTTCATCAACTCGCCCGAAGAGTTCCAGCAGAAGCTGATCTACCTGACGGCTCGCGATCCCGAAGCACGCGCCGCTATGCTGGCATGGCGCGAGGCGCGCAACATCGCCATGAACGCCCCCGCCAAGTACGCGGAAATCGAACGCCTGCTGCGCGAGCACGCGGACGATCAAATCATCCTCTTCTCTGAGTACAATTTCGTGGTTGAGGAGATCAGCCGCCGCTTCTGCATTCCGAGCGTCACCTACAAAACCCCGGCGGAGGAGCGGCGCACGATTCTGGAACGCTTCCGCTCAGGTCAGTACACGAAACTGGCGACGGGCCGCGTGCTGAACGAGGGCGTGGACGTGCCAGACTGCCGCGTGGCGATCATCGTGAGCGGCAACAGCACGAAGCGCGAGTACATCCAGCGCCTGGGCCGCGTCCTGCGCCCCAAAGTTGGGCAAGCCCTGCTCTACGAACTCGTCACAAGCGGTACCACCGAAGAGGATATGGCGAATAGGAGGAGATAGTCGGGCTTATTCCCCACTTCAGGCCACCCGCAAGGGGTGGCCCTACTATACATGACGAGATGCGTCAGCCGTCTATAGTAGGGCCTCCCCTTGCGGGTGGCCTGGGGCCGGGTGGAGGAGTACTGCGAATATTATGTCGTCGGCAGGTCGCGCCGGTTGAAGATGACGAGGCCGACGAGGCCGAAGACGAGGCCAGCTCCTACCAGCACCCAGGGATACCAGCCGGTGATATCGTGGTTCACAAGCGCCTGAAAGCCCTGCGTGTAGTAGAATGGCTCGATTTTGAGCATCCATTGCAGCTTGTCGCTGATGCCGCCGATAGTGTTCATCATGTAGAAGAGGAAGAGGATGCCCACGACTGCCCCTCCCGATGCGCGACTGGCGTTCATGAAGGAGCCGAAGAGTGCGCCGAGGCCGGTGGCCATAACCATGAAGGCGAACTCAAGCGCCTGTGTGATGATGAGCCACTGCCAGTCTATCCCCGCGTTCTGCACGAGGAGCGAGCCAATCCAGACCGCGACGACGGTCAGCACGCTCAAGATGACGCTGGCGATGAGCGCGCCAAGCCAGATTTCCAGGTAGTAGCGCGTGCGGCTGATCGGACGCGCCAGGGCGAGGTCGATCGTGCCGTTTTCGACCGTCGCGGGCAGCGCGGCCCCGGCGATGTAGGCGATGATGCCGCCGAAGATCAGGCCATACAGGGCGCTGTAGAGTTCAATTGCCATCAGTGAGGTGTAACCGGAGATGTGCGTCACCTTCGCGCCTAGCACGCCGTTCAGCACGCTGGACGAGAGGTAGGCATCGAGATTGAGCTTCGACATGGTGGGGTAAAGCAGGCCGATCAGTATGGCGAGGGCGACGGCGTAGAAGACGCCATACCCCAGGGGCAATCTGGCCCCTACCAGTGTGCGTGCCGCTATGGTGAGCAGGTGCGCCCGCCGCTTTGGCACGGGCAGGTTCCGCGGAATGCTCATGGATGTAGTTGCCATGATAGTGTGTTCCTTTCTCTAATAGGCGAAACAACTTCCGTAGGTGCCGATTTATCGAGCACACCGCCGATTTATCGGCAATACGGACATTAGCCGATAAATCGGCACCTACGAGATGGCATGTGTCACTTTTTCTGGTTCCTCGTAGAATTTCAGGAAAACCTCTTCCAGTGGGGCTTCTTCGGCTTGCAGGCGGACGACATCGTGCTGGCTGAGCGCTTTGATGAGCGCGTTCATGCTGCCGCTGATGTTGAACTGGAAGTGGGAGTTGACCTGCTGCACCGTGCTGACACCAGGAATACGTGCCAGTTCTTCGGGCGTGACGCTGTCGCCGAATTCGACGGTCACGCGCTGCCCGGCCTTCTCGCGCAGGTTCTCCACGGTCTCGACAGTCACGAGTTCGCCCTTGCGGATGACGGCGACGCGATGGCAGACCTTCTCTACGTCGCTCATGATGTGCGAACTCATGAAGATGGTCTTGCCGCGAGCCTGCTCTTCCAGCAGCAGTTCGTTGAAGGTCTTTTGCAAGAGCGGGTCGAGGCCGGAGGTTGGCTCGTCGAGGATCAGCGTGTCGGGGTCGCACATGAAGGCCAGCACGATGCCGATTTTCTGGCGCATCCCCTTCGAGTAGCCCTTGATGGGCCGCTTCATCTCGACATCGAAGCGTTCCACCAGGTAGTCGAGCAACACCGGCTCCAGCCCTTGCAGGCGCGAGAAGTAGTTGATGACCTGCTTCCCCGTCATATCGCCCGGTAGCCGCACATCGCCCGGCAGGTAGCCAATGTGCCGGTGCAGGTTGATGGCGTCGCCTTGCGCGTCCATGCCCAGTATGTTGATGCGGCCAGCCGTGGGGCGGATCAGGTCGAGCATACAACGAATGGTCGTCGTCTTCCCGGCACCGTTTGGTCCCAGGAAGCCGAAGATTTCCCCGCGCTCCACGCTCATAGAGATGCCCTTCACCGCCTCGACTTTGCCATAGTTTTTCTTCAGTTGATCAATGCGAATAGCAGGCGTAGATGTTGTCATGATTGTATCTCCTTTTGTTCCTGCTCTTTCAGGGTGTTTAATGTCTGTTCCATGTAACGATTGACGACCTGAGTAGCGTTTTCCAACTCTGCTTCTGAAGAGGTAGCAGGCGTTCGTGGCTCAAAAGAGCGCTTCAGCGAGTCTGCCATGACTTCGACCGCCTCTTCATCAGAAAGCCTGAGTTCTTCCGGTAAAAATGGCTCAACGAGAAGAAAGCCCATGCTGATGGCGCTGAACAAATGCATCTGCTCTTTTACACTCTGATCAGTGCGTATCAGACCCTGCTCGCGCATGAATTGTAATACTCCCACAAATGCTGCGGTTCGCTCTTCAGCCAGTGGTGTTCCATACTCTTTACGCGCCAGTTCGCCCAGCATGTTCGTATCGCGCAGCAGCAGCGCTTTCCAGAGCGGGTTCTTCATAGTTGCCAGCGTGGCGTGTTTGAGCATCCCATGCAGCGTCGCTCCCTCTGGATCGTTTGCCATCCTCTGCCGAATATCCTCCGCCAGTTTGAGGTCTTCACGTATCAGCAGGGCGTAGAACAGGTCTTCTCGCGTCTTCCAGTGCAGGTAGATGGTGCCTTTGGCGACCCCTGCCTGCTTCGCGATATCGTCGATGGTGGTTTTGTTATACCCCCAGCGTTGTATCAGTTCGGCTGCCGCGTCCAGAATGCGTTCCGCACGCTCCTGCCGCTTATTCCTCTCTTCCTGGGAGCCTCGCTCCCCACTA
>DASTKE010000422.1:0-16585 GCA_035716105.1 Ktedonobacteraceae bacterium
GTTTGTAATTTAGGTGCATTAAACCTTGCATCATTTGTGAAAAATGGGCAGATGGATTGGAAGCGGCTGGCGGAGATGAGCAAAGTGGCGATGCGCTTCCTGGATAACGTCATCGACTCGACGGAGTACTTCATTGAGGAGAACAAGGAGGCACAGCTGGGGACGCGGCGCACGGGGCTGGGAACGATGGGGCTGGCTGACGCGCTGATTAAGATGCGGGTAGCCTATGGCAGCGAGGCGTCGGTGCCGGTGATTGAGCGCATCTACAGCACGATTCGCGACGCGGCATACGAGGCTTCGGCGGATATCGCGGCGGAGAAGGGCGCGTTCCCGAAGTTCGAGCGCGACAAGTATATGCAGGGGCAGTTCATTCAACGGCTGCCGAAGCATACGCAGGAGAAGATCAAGAAACAGGGCATTCGGAACGCGGTCTTGCTCACCCAGGCACCAACGGGGACGACCAGCCTGTTTTCAGGCGTCAGTTCGGGCATCGAGCCAGTGTTTGACTTCGCGATGGTGCGCCGCGACCGCACAGGCGAGCATATCCTGTACCACCCACTGCTCCAGGAGTGGCGTGAAGAGCATCCCAACGAGCCGACGCCGGGCTACTTCGTCGCCGCCAACGATTTGACGCCCGAAGAGCATGTGCGCGTCCAGGCCGCTATTCAGTACTACACTGACTCCAGCATCAGCAAGACGGTGAACGCGCCCAATAACCATACCGTCGAGGATGTGCAGACGCTCTACCGGCTGGCCTACGAACTGGGCTGCAAAGGCGTCACGTACATGCGCGACGGCTCGCGCATGGGCGTGCTCACACATATCGAGGAGAAGAAGCCGGAACAGCAAGAACACCAGGAGCAGCAGGCATTCATGGAGCCGGTGATGTCCATCCAGCAGGGCATCAAGCCAGTGCCGGAGGTGACGCATGGCTATACCCGCCACGTGAGCGCGCCGGAGGGCAAGGTCAATATCACCATCAACAGCGACGAAAATGGGCCGTTTGAGGTCTTTATCAACGTCGGCAAGGCTGGCAGTGATATCGCGGCGCTGGCGGAAGCGATGGGCCGTATGATCTCGCTCAACCTGCGCATCCTCAGCCCGCTCTCACAATCCGACCGCATCAAGGTCATCGGCGAGCAACTGCGCGGTATCGGCGGCAGCCGCTCCGTCGGCTTCGGTATGCAGCAAGTCCGCTCGCTGCCCGACGCCGTCGCACGAGCGTTGGAACTGCACCTCGAAGCGCTGGAAGCACAGGGCGAGAGTCAGGAGCAAGGCGCGGCGGCAGCACAAAGCAACGATGCCAGCGTGGTGCCAGTACTGATTACCAATGGCAACGGCTCACACAGCGAGGCGGAGCCGCTCAGCCTGAGTCGCCTCAGTGTGACCGGCAACCTCTGCCCGGAGTGCCACAACAACACGATGGTCTACGAAGAGGGCTGCCGCAAATGCTACAACTGCGGCCACAGCGAGTGCTAGAATTGGCATAGACCAGAAGTAAGCTGAGAGATGGAGCCATGTTTTCTCAAACATGGCTCCATCTCTCAGCTTACTTCTCACCTGCTTCCCGCGTGATGGCGTTGATGAACTCGCGGGCGGCGCGGGAGATGGGGCCGACGCGGCGATAGACGAGGGCGAAGATAAATGCTTCTGTGAGGTCTACTACTGGCAGCAGCAGCAGGTCTTTGTCAATCTGTGCAGGGCGAATCAGAGCGGGAAGCGTGAGTGTCACACCGGTACCCAACCTGACCATCTCTTTCAGCCCCTCGACCGACTCTATTTCAATGAGGGGATGCAGTGGCAAGCCGCGCTGGGCGAAGATTCTTTTGGTGATCTGGCCCATACGAGAGGTTTCGTCCAGCAGTAAAAACGGCTCGGTCGTTATGTGCTGCAACGTGACTGGAGCTTTCGTCTGGGCCAGCGGATGCCGCGCCGAGACAAGCAGGTGCAGTGGCTGGCGAAACAACTCTTTGACGATCAGCAACTCGGATTCCAGGCGCGGGTCAAGAATCAGGCCAAGCTCCACCTCTCCCTGTTCTACGGACGTAATCAGCTCATTCGTATGATTTACGTGTACTTTCAGCCGTATATAAGGGTATTGCTGGTGAAACGAGGCAAAGAGGGCTGGCAGAAAAGAGGTTGCCAGCGACTCGATGCAGCCGATACGAATGGTTCCACGTTGACCGGCCTTCAATTCGGTGAGGAATTGCTGGCCCTCCTGCAATTGTTCCAGGGCGTTTCTCACGTAGAGGGCAAACTGCTGGCCCTCCAGTGTTAGCGTGACCCGTTTCTTATTGCGTGCGAACAGTGCAACTTCTAACTCGTCCTCCAGTGCCGCAATCTGGCGGCTCAACGCGGATTGCGCGACCAGGCATAATTCAGCAGCTTTACGGAAGTTTTGCGTCTGCGCCGCAGCCAGAAAATAGGTGAGCTGGTAAAATTCCATTGTGCTCTCTCCGGTAGTTGATATCAGTTTGAGATCATCAGTATATCAAATAAGTGTTGGACGTATCAACGAATCCAGCCTATACTAGATACAAGGAGATGAATGCAGCAGAAAAGAGGAAGTCATGACACAGGTTGAACAATTGGCGGCTTACGTCGTGCGTTTGACGTATGATAACCTTTCAGAGGAAGCGCGTCAACAACTGAAGATTCACATACTGGATGCCCTCGGCTGTGCTTTTGGAGCACTTGAGGGGCCACCCATCAAACTGCTGCGGGAGCAGCTCGAAGATTTCGGCGGCAGACCGCTGGTAACGCTGATCGGCGGCGGAAAAACCGCTCCCGACCGTGCGGCCTTCTACAACTGCGCACTTGTGCGCTACCTGGACTACAACGACAGCTACCTGGCTAAAAAGGAGACCTGCCACCCCAGCGACAATCTCGGCGCGGTGCTTGCCGCCAGCGAGTACGCGCACGGGAACGGCAGGGAATTGCTGACCGCGCTGGCAATCGCCTATCAGGTGCAGTGCCAGCTCTCAGATGTCGCCCCGGTACGAGCCAAAGGCTTCGATCACACGGTGCAGGGTGCCTACGCGGTGGCGGCGGGCGTGAGCAAGGCGCTGGGCCTTGACCAGAGTAAGGTCGCGAACGCTGTCGCGATAAGCGGAACAGCATACAATGCCCTGCGCGTCACTCGCACGGGAAGCCTTTCCAACTGGAAGGGACTGGCCTATCCCGATACTGCCTTCGGTGCCACGCACGCCGCGTTCCTCGCCATGCGCGGCATCACCGGCCCGATGGAGGTTTTCGAGGGCAACAAAGGGCTGATGGACAGCATTACCGGGCGCTTTGAACTGGACTGGACGCAGGAGAACCTGGAGGCGGTGCGGCGCACCAGCGTCAAGAAGTACAACGCGGAGTTTCATTCGCAGTCCACGCTAGAGGGCGTGTTGGAGCTACGTGCGGCCCGGCATATACGCCCGCAGGAAATCGAGAGCGTCAACATCGACATTTTTGACGTGGCTTACAACATCATCGGCGGAGGTGAAGAGGGCGACAAGCGGCAGGTTCGCACGAAAGAAGAGGCCGATCACAGCCTGCCCTACATGGTAGCGGTTGCGCTGCTGGATGGCGAGGTTACTCCGGCTCAGTACGCACCGGAGCGTATTGTGCGCGAGGATGTACAGAGCCTGTTGCGCAAAGTGACCATCCAACCCGATGAGACACTGAGCCAACGCTTCCCCGCCGAGATGCCCTGTCGCATACAGATCACGCTCAAAGATGGTCAAACGCTGAACATTGAGAAGCAGGACTACCAGGGATTTTATACGCGCCCGATGTCGTGGGAGCAGGTCGTCGCCAAGTTCGAGCGGCTGGCCTCCCCCTATACAGGCACCGCACAGCGCGCATCCATCGTAGAGACGGTCGCTCACCTGGAAACGAAAACAGTAAAGCAGTTAACCGAATTATTAAACGCAGATGTTGCAGGTACGCATTAAACGAAGGAAGAAAGGAAAGATACCATGAGCGAACGAGCATTTCCATTTATTCGTATGAACGAGCGCGAGGGCAAACCCCGCCAGCACGGCATCACCGAGATACGCGGCCCCTACTACACGCCTATGGGCAAACGCTACCTTGAGGATGTGCTGGAAACGATGGGCGAATACGTCGACTCGCTGAAATTCGCCGGCGGCTCCTTCACCTTGATGCCGGAGAAGCAGCTTCGAGAAATCATTGATCTCGCCCACCGTTACAATGTGCTGGTTTCCACCGGAGGCTTCATCGAACATGTGCTGACGCAGGGGCCTGAGATGGTCAACCGCTATATTGAGGAGTGCCGCAATGTAGGCTTCGATATTCTCGAAATCTCAAGCGGCTTTATCACCATTCCGGTTGATGACTGGCTGCGCCTGGTCGAGAGGGTGCAGCACGCCGGACTCAAGGCCAAGCCGGAAGTTGGTATTCAGTTTGGCGCGGGCGGAGCCAGCGCCGCCGAGGAACTCGAGTCAGAGGGTACGAGGGATGTGGATTGGGCCATTGGGCAGGCTCGGAAATTTCTGGATGCCGGAGCCTATATGATTATGATCGAGTCCGAGGGCATCACCGAAAACGTGAAGACGTGGCGCACCGACGCGGCGGCCAGAATCATTGGCGCGCTGGGGTTGGAGAAGGTGATGTTCGAGGCCGCCGACCCGGATGTCTTTGCCTGGTACATCAAGAACTACGGACCCGAAGTCAACGTCTTCGTCGACCACAGCCAGATTGTCCAGCTTGAATGCCTGCGTGCGGGCCTCTGGGGAACGAAGAGCCTGTGGGGGCGCGTCCTGACATACAAGGGGTAAGGTGCAACCTGCTTACGTGGTATGCGCCAGAGGCTTACCTACAAAGCGGCTATAGCGTTCGATGGCGCTAGCGAGAGCCTGGTTCTCTCTTTCCTCTCAGCCTGATTTGCGCCCAATGGTGATAAACCACATAACGGCATGGAAGAACCGCCCGGTTCGCATGGCCTCTTCCAGGGACAGAATCCATTGCTCTGCCTCTTGCGCCGTGACAACGCCACAGTTCTGAGCCGCCAACTCTGCTATAGCAGAGTTGGCGGCTCCTTCCCATTTCTATTCCGCTCGAACCTGGCTAGGCATAGACAAGCTCTTTGTCGGGCTGCTCATCCACCATTTCCACTTCATCCTGTGAAAGCGCTTCCTGAGTCGCCTGAATGGACCTATCTTTGAGGAAGAACGTCACAGCAAGGGCGGCAAGGGCAAAGACCAGAACAGCAAGGAAGCCGTGCTGGAGGGCAGTCGAGAGCGCCAGTTTGGATGCCGGTGTCGCTGGCAAATGGTTCATCGGATCGCCGGAGACGGAACTGGTGATGAGCGTTCCCACTATCGCGATACCCAGGGATGCTCCCAGTTGCCCCAGGTAGCGCAGGCTGGCTGTACTGATGCCTAGACGCTCGGCGGGCAGGGCATTCTGCACCGCTACCATCGGCAGGGAGAAGAAGGGACCAATGCCGATGCCGGTCAGCACCAGGATGGCGATGGCGAGCAGAATGCCAGTTGCCGGGGTCATGAGCGTAATCAGAAAGGCCCCAACGCTCATCAGCAGCGCCGCCGCTATACCGACAATCCGGTAGCGATTAAGTCTCCCGATGGCCTGGCTGGCCAGCATAGCGCCAATTACCATGCTCACAGAGAACGGCGTCATAACCAATCCCGCGCTGGTCGGTGAGACAGCCAGCACACCCTGGAAGAAGAGCGGCAGGTAGAGCGCCAGTCCCAGCAGCGCCATATTCTGAAGCAAGGCGAGCGCCGCGCCAACGCGAAAGATCGGACTGCGGAAGAGATCGAGCGGCAGAATAGGCTCAGAGGCCCGGCGCTCGACGAAGAGAAACAGCACGAACAGCAGCAGAGTCGCCGCGAGCATACTGAGCACCTGTGGAGAAGTCCAGGCCGAAACCTGCTCACCGCCCCAGGTCAGTCCGAGCATCAAACAGATGGTAGCGGCAGCACACAGGATGGCTCCCAGGAAATCGATGGAGCGCAGGGATTTCCAGCCATTCCAGGTGCTGGTTCGCATCGAAAGATTGGCGGGCAGGAAAATCAGCAGCGCCGCGACGGCTACCAGACCAACAGGCAGATTGATATAAAAGATCCAGCGCCAGCGCGTCGACTCCGTGACAAGATGCCCCATCAACGGGCCGTGCTCGGCGAGCCAACCGCCAAGCGTCGGGCCAAGCAGGCTAGAGACACCATAGACCAGGCCAAAGAGGCCGCTCCACTTCGCCCGCTGATCGGGCGGGAAGAGGTCGCCCATAATGGTAGCAATCAACGCTATGCCGATACCCGATCCCAGGCCCTGCATAGCTCGGAAGAGAATCAACTGATCCATACTCTGTGAGGTACCCGCCAGCATGGAACCGAGCAAGAACAGCGCGGTACCAGAAAGCAAAAACCATTTGCGGCCAAATTGATCGGAGAGTTTGCCCACAACCGGGATCATCGTCATTGAGGCAAGAATATAGGCCGTCACGACCCAGCTATAGCGATCCAGACCATGCAATACTTCGACGATGCGCGGCATAGCGGTGCCAACAACCGCCTGATCGAGCGCCTCTAAGAAGAGCGTCAGCATCAGAGCGATCATCACAGAGGCGAGCGCGACACCTCGCAAGCGAGGCTTGCTGGAAATTTCGGTAGCAATAGACGTGGCAGTCATTAGCTATTTCCTTTCTCATTTCGCTTGACATCTATCATACTCAAAGTATATCCTGAAAGGAGGACAGAAACCGCCCTCGTTTCAGAGGAAAATGATTGAAGATTGTTGAAAGCAGGGAAATATCATGTACCATCCTACCAGCCGCGTGCTCACCGTACTCGAATTGTTGCAATCCAGGCCATCCATAACCGGCCCTGAGCTGGCCACTCGCCTGGAGATGGATGTACGAACGGTGCGTCGCTATATCATGCACCTGCAGGATGTCGGCATTCCCGTCGAAGCCAATATTGGCCGGCATGGTGGCTACCGGCTGCGCCCAGGCTTTAAACTGCCCCCGCTGCTCTTTACGGAGGAGGAAGCGACGGCCATCATGCTGGGTTTGCTGGCGAGTTCGTGGTTGGCAATCGGACAATCACCGGTGGCTATTGAGGGGGCGCTGGCGAAGGTCTCGCGGGTGCTGCCAATACGGGCGCGAGAGCGTTTGCAAGCCGTTTCCGCGCACCTGGTGCTTATGCCACACGAACAGCAGGCGCGGCCCGATGCCTCGCTGCTGATCGACCTGAGCGGAGCTATTCATGCTTCACAGCGCGTTGCCATCGACTATCGCTCGTATCACAACAAGAGCACGCATCGCAAGGTCGAGCCGTATGGTATGACCGGGTGGCGAGGACACTGGTATCTCATCGGCTACTGCTGCCTGCGCCAGGGCTACCGGGTCTTCCGATTGGATCGCATTCAGCATTTAGAGGTGCTCGCGGAGACCTTTGAGAAAGCGGATGATTTCAATTACGAGACGTTTATACGAGAGAAATACCAGTCAGAGGGCATGCAGATAGAGGTTGAGTTTCAAACTGACCTGCCGACTGTGCAGCAGAGGATTCCCGCCTCCTATGGCACGCTGACACCCACAGCAACCGGCGTGCTGTTCCAGGAGCAGTACGAGGATATCGAGGGTATGGCACGCTACCTGATGGCGCTGAATCTGCCATTCGTCATCCATCAGCCACCACAATTGCGCGATGCCCTGCGGCGACTGGGCGAGCGGATGATACAGATCGCGGATATCAAGCCAACAGAAGCAGATCAAAAGAGATAAGCTCCTCCTGTTGAAAGAAATGTGTTATCATATCGGAGATGCAGGTATTTTCCGCGCTTTCAGCTTTTGAGCAGTTAGTAGCATCAAAACACATTTGAGAACAAGGCCAGCAAAGCATGTAACATATGGTATCAGGAGATTAGAGGATGAGTACATCAGAAGGGCAGGCACTTGGGCAACGGTTGCGGCAAGAGCGCATCAAACGTCAGTGGTCCCAGAGTACGCTGGCAGAGAAACTTGGAACCTCCAACCTCAATATCAACCGTTGGGAACATGGCAAATCGCAGCCACAAATACACTATCGGGCGAAGCTCTGCGAGGTCTTCGGATTATCTCCTGAAGAGCTGTTTGGCACCTCAATGAACGAGGAAGAGGAGGCAACAAGCTACCCTCCCATCTGGAATGTTCCATACCTGCGCAACGTCTATTTCACGGGTCGCGAAGATATTCTTACCCTCCTGCGAAGCTCACTGACCGATAAACACGCGGTGGCCCTCGCTCAGCATAGTGCTATTAGCGGCCTTGGTGGCATAGGCAAGACCCAGGTAGCCCTCGAATACGCTTACCGCTTTGGCAATGAATATCAAGCTGTACTCTGGGTAAGGTCTGACAGTCATGAAATCTTTATCTCCAGCTATGCATCCCTGGCCACCGTGTTGGATTTACCGGAAAGACAAGAGACAGACCAGAATCGCGTGGTCAATGCTGTGCGGCGCTGGTTTGAGGAGCATGGGCGCTGGCTGCTCATCTTCGATAATGCTGATGACCTGCATATAATCTATGACTATCTGCCGACCAGAGGTCATATTATTTTGACCACACGCTCCTCGGCCACAGGGCCGAGCGTCAGAAAAATCGAGATTGAAAAAATGACGCAGGAAGAAGGAACGCTCTTCTTATTGCGGCGCACCCATCTGATTCATGATAAGGCACCACTCCATGCTGCTTCTGAAGAGCAGCGCTCTCAGATACAGGCGATCTGGGAACTGGTCGACGGACTTCCCCTTGCTCTCGATCAGGCCGCCTCCTACATCGAAGAAACTGGCTGTAGCCTTGCTGATTATCTCGACCTGTACCGCAGCCGCCGGGCCGAGTTGCTCAAGCAAAGAGGGGCCTTTAATCGACGGGACTATCCACGGTCAGTCGCGACAACCTGGTCGCTCTCGTTTGAGCAGGTAGAGCAGAAGAATCCCGACGCGGCCAATCTCCTGCGACTCACCGCCTTTCTCCATCCAGATGCCATTCCTGAAGAACTGCTCACCGTCGAGGTGGAACATACCGTGCCAGACATTCATATGCCAGGACAGGACCCATTCGCCTTCAATGACGCCATTAAAGTGCTACGCCTGTACTCGCTGGTCAAACGCAATCCTGAACAAAAGACGCTATCCCTGCACCGGCTTGTGCAGGAGGTGCTCAAAGATGCGATGGAGCATACGCATCAGAAGGAATGGGGGCGCTATGCTGTACGCCTCGTCAGCGAGATTTTCCCGGAGGTTGACTTTTCGGCATGGACAAAATGTGAATTGTACCTGCCACACGTCCAGGTATGCGAGCAACTCGTTGAACAATGGGATATCTTCCTGCCTGAAGCTGGTCATATGCTGCGGCGTGCAGGGGATTACTTGTACGAGCGCGGCCAATATCTGGACGCCGAAAGGCCCTTACTGCGCTCGCTCGCGGTTCTTGAGCACGTCTACGGGCAGGAACAGTTTGAAGTTACAGAGACGCTGAACAGCCTGGCAATGCTCTATACAGCGATGCGCAAGTTTGAGCAGGCCGAGGCGCTTTACAAAAAGGTACGCTCCATTCACGAACATACGGTCGGGCTGCTCCACAGAGATGCAGCGGACAATTTCCACAACCTTGCCGAACTCTACATACGCCTGGGGAAATACGAGCAGGCGGAAGCGCTGATCCAGCAGGCGCTCGAGATCCAAAAACAGCTTGTAGGCCTGGACAGTCTGGATGTGTCAGACAGCCTGAACACATTGGCCGTGCTCTACGATCACATGGAACGATACGCGGAAGCCAAGCCTCTGTTCCAGCGAGCGCTCGCTATCCGCCAGGAAACGTTAGGGCCAAAACATCCGCTCACCGCAACGGCCTTGAGCAACTTCGCCTTCCCGTATATGTCTCTGGGTGAGTACGAGGAGGCGGAAAAGCTCTATGTGCAGGCCCTTGCTATCCGCAAGGAGGTTCTTGGCCTGGATCATCCCAACACGATAGCGACGCTCAGCCACATGGCAAATCTCTATTCTGCCTGGGGCAAGTACCAGCAGGCCGAACCATTGTTCCAGCAGGTGATTCAATTGAGAGAAAAACTGATGGGGCCGCATCCCTTGCTGGTTACGAACTATGAGAACTACGCTGTCCTGCTGCACAAAACTCAGCGAGCAGAGGAGGCGCGCAAACAGGAACAGCGTGCGGAGGAAATACGGCGGGTGCTCACCTGAGCTACAGAAAGCTCTCCATCCCCGTAACCCCTACGGAAATGCTTCCCGCAGTAGAGCGCCTGTCAGTTCATGCTCAATAGCCTGTAGTTCATCAGTCAAGACGCCCAGCATGCTTTCCAATTCGTCCATTTGCTCGTGTTGTTGCGCTGATCGGTTCAGATGAACGCGCAGAATGTCGCGTTCCTGCTGAAAACATTGTGCCAGTTCCCGCTGAAACTGGTGTAGTTCGCGCTCAATTACCGATGTGATAGCGGTGATCCGCTGCTGAAGCGACTGGAGAAGCATCTGTTGATACACTCGTTTGACGATTGCTAGAGCTTCCTCCTGGCTGACCCTCCTTTTTAACAGCGCCTGGATCGCAATCGTTTCCAGTAATCGAGGGATGAGCACGCTGGAATGCCAGTGAAAGCACATCTCTGTGATGATAGCTGACACGATCCGTGTTATCGTTCGCTGGATCAGACTCCCAGCAAACGAGGCATGATGGGAGGCATCCATATGTTCTCCATGATTCAGTACAACATTCCAGAAAGCACGTCGCTCTTCCGCAAGCTCATGCATGGAGTGGACAACATATGCGTCGATCTCTCGTGCGATTCTGCGCAAAGCCTTATACAGCAACGGTCGCACCTGCGAAGAAACCCATGCGCGGAACGTAGCATGTACTTGAGTAGTGAAAGAGGTCACAATCTCCTTGACCAGACGCTCCTGCCTGTCACCCACAAATAGCTGCCACGAGCAGACAGGTTCTTGAGGCAGAGGGGGGCATGGGTAGTCCGCAACGTCGCGGGCTACATCCTGATAAAAACTGATCGTTTTTGCGCCTAGAGCTTCACAGATGTCAGAACATATCTGCCCGCAGCGCCCGCTACACCGTTGCCGCCGGGTCTCCATCTGAACATCGAGAGCATGTAAGAATGCAGTTTGGGGAAGCGTTGTCTCCCCAGCCTGTAAGGCCCCGTATCTGAAAAGGGCTGGCCTGATCGCGTGCATAAGAGATTTCAAGCGTATGACGGCCAGCAGAAGTTTCGCATTCCCCTGTCGTGCCAGAAAGCGATACAGCAACTCTGCCACTTCGCACATGTCTGACACGCAGGACTCGCCCGCGCTCCAGCTACGCACCTTTAGAGCGCTCTTTGCAGCCGTAAAAAAGACGAGTTGGTCTCCATAAGGGGTGAGAGGAGCGAGTTGAGCAATACGCTGCTGCTTGACTAACGGTTGCTGACCGCATGGAACGAGATCGATGCCGTTGCAAAGAAAGAAAATGGCTTCGTGGCCCACGCTGCGAAGGCGGTCTATCAGCAGACCCTCTTCCCTGCTCGGAACTGCGTTGCTGCCGGTGACAAATATGACAGCATCTGCTTCACACAGAAAACGCCAGGTAACATCCAGGTACATTTCTTGATCGTCCAGCGCGGGCGTGTCAATAAAGACGATTCCGCTCCTGCATACCGGCAAGGGCCAGAAAAGTTCCATTCGTTCATAGCGATTCTCATCGTGCCTGTGAATAACCAGGTAGGCTTCGAGGTCGGTTATAGGAATATTGCGTGGTGCAGTCGCTTCCCTATCTCCATGCGAACGATAATGTAATAAGGCTCGCAGTTGTTCTCCCCACTTGATCTCGGTCAACAGGGCAGTTGTGGGGGTTGGATAGGCAGGTAGCAGCGGTTCACCAAGCAGCGCATTCATGACGGTACTCTTCCCCCGATTGCATTCCCCCACAATCATCACCTGCAAATGGAATGCTTGCAAATATCTCAGTTGCTGATATACTTCCGCTCCAATCGCTGTCAGGTGTACGCGCTCAATGATCGGCAGGAAGTGTTCGCACAGGGTAATCAGCCGCTGGCGCTGCTGCTGAAAAGGCCGCAAGGGTGCGCCGGGATCATAATGTGTCATGGCTGCATCTCATCTCTGGTTAGAAGGGGAGAGGATGGCCATGCATGTGCCGATATCTCTACCGACAACACGTGTATGGCCATCCTCTCCCAAAAGGATCATGCAAAACACTGTTTAGCGTACTCGCCGGGCATTCTCCTGCTGCGCCTTTTCAACGCAGGCCAGCCATTCTTGCTGAAGGCGTGCCAACATCAGCAGTTTGCCGAAATCGGTGGCCCAGATGCGCTCCTGCTCCTTCCGGTAGAAGCGGCTCCAGTCCGTTTGCGCGTTCTCGGCACGGATAGCCTGGTCAACAAACTCCTCCATAATGGCAAAGGCAGCTCCACTTGGCTCGGTGAGGTACTTCGCCAGTTCCTGATAGAGCGCGTTGAGTGTATCAGCATAGACCTTCTTCAAGGCGTTATGCACCTCAGTCGCCGCTACATCGTCGCTCATATTCGGCTGGATGTTAGGCCGAATAGGCGTGCGATCAGGCACCAGGAGTTCGAGTCTGGCCCGGATACGCTGCTGGAAAAAGCCACGATAGGACAGTTCGTACTTTGCGAAGACGTAGAAAACGTGCCTCAAATGCCGCAGATCGGGCTGAATAAGCTCCGTCATCTCCTGGAAGAAGGCGTGCCCCCTGGCAGAGCTGATCGAGGCCAGCTTCCCTTGCTCCAGAAACACCTGCGCAACCGCATCCTTCACCTCGTTCATCGAGAGCTTCAGCGCATCGTCCAGGTTGATAAAGTGATAGGTCAGCCGCGTCCGTATCTCATGCAGAGCGGTGTTATACACATTCATGTAAGCACCCTCTCTATTCCTCCGCTCTCTGATGCGGGCGATGGTCGGAATACCGCTGTCGTTTTTGCAGATCTCAAAGCGTTTGTTGAAGTACTCCACAAAAACGGGATTCTGTATAGCGCTCTTCTTCCTCTGCTCAGCAACCAGGGATTCCAGTCCGTTGGTGAGATGTGTCCACACCTGTTCAAAGCGATCTTGAAACATGGTAAAGTCCACGATGGACGCGCTCGTCGGCCCAAAGGCATCTTGCGCCTTTTGTAACTCATCCGCGATGGCCCGGCGCAGTTGTGCCAGACCGTCCATACATGCGGCAGCATATTGACGATCCAGTTTATTGATGTTGTCGAGCAGGTAACTCAGGATAGGTTCGAGAATAGACTGGTTGACTTCTTCAGGATCGCTACAGTCCACGATGATGCTCTCGACGAACGCTTTGCGACCGGGTACCACCATGAAAGTGGTGTTGAGTTTGGACTCCAGGTCCCGACAGTTCTTCAGATTGTCGCTCCTACCGGATTCGGCCCGCGTGTGATTCAGAACCAGGAAGGCCCATTGGTGCAAAGGCAGCAGGTCTTGTAACGCATGTTGAGCTTTATCGTAGAGATCCGTATCAAAATCCGACCAGAGGTCGCCGCCCGTCACCGGCTTGCGCACAAGCAGCGCCACATCGATATCTTCTCCCAACGCCTTGATGAGACGTTCCTCGTCACCCATGCCGGTATCACCCAGACCAGGCATGTCGATAAATGCCACCTGCTCGACATCCTCAGCATAGGGGAACGGGCAGTAGATTTTGACCTCGCGGACAGCCCGATGATTGTAAATGTCCTGCCCATCCTCTGTCTGCTGCGCCACATAGTTGCGTACTTCGCTCAGCGCTATCTTTTGTGGCGATGGGACGCGCAGCAATGGGCGATATTCGCGAATCTGCTCGCGGTACTTTTTCAGATGCCCGTATTTCGCTCCCGCTGTGACCTGATTCACGAGCTGCTGCGGCAGCGGCGGCAGTATGGACGAGGCAAACTGATCAACGGAGGTCGGAGCCGAACCCAGTTCAAGCTCGCTATAGTATGGAACGAGCACAGTGCGCAGAAACTCATCTTCTGTGTAGAAGTAGACTTCGGCATAGGAATCATCGGGATTATGCGTCACGGTGCTGCGAACGCCGGTACATGCCCCAAGTTCCCCGTCTGGAATTTCGCTGCTGGAGAGGCCGCTCAGACTCTGTAACAGGCGACTCTTTCCCTGGCGCGCTCGTCCGATCACCCCAATGTTGAGGGTGTTGCGAGAAAAGCGAGCCTTCAGTTTCTCAAGCACCTCCAGTTGCACCTGAACAGCCTCCTGCACAGGAGAGAATTGAATATTTTTCACTCGTTCGCTGAGGCTTGCCTCTCCACTCTGCATAATCTGCTGCTGCAAGTTTTCTATCGCACGCATAGCCAGCGCTGTCTTGCGCAAATTGTGCTGTTCTTGCTCGATCTCGTCAACCAACGGCTTCCGTGTTTCAATAATCCAGGCGATCTGCGTTTTTTTGTCGATCTTCAGTTGCATAGCTTTTCGTTCCTTCCTTGTTTGCTAGATGTGACATTCACACCTCTACTCATTCGACTCAATGGTTGGCGGCCAGGTCCCGCGACCATACACGCTTTTGTCTTCCTCACCGGGCCTCACCGCTCACTCAGCATCGGGTCTGAATATATAATGCCCGATAACGTGATATAATAAAACTGCAAATTACTATCATCTACCTATCATTTTTTCTGTTTCAGCATCACTTGAGAACAACACCGGTACAAAAATGGCTTTGCCAGTCTACGATCACATTTCAAAGATCGATTCCGCAGAGGAGAGCGAGGGTGAAGAGCGCAAGGGAACAGGTGGGACAACGTCTGAAGCGCGAACGAGAGGCGCGTAACTGGTCTCAACACACGTTGGCGCAAAAGATTGGGGTCAGCGCCTTGAATATCACCCGCTGGGAGCATGATACAACGTATCCACAGGGCTACTACCGGGAGAAGCTGTGCGAGGTTTTTGAGAAAAGCCCCGAAGAGTTGTTCGGGGCGGCTGAACAGCGTTCCATCTGGCATGTACCACACCTGCGCAATCTGCATTTCACCGGACACGAAGACACTCTGGCGCAGATAGACGAGATGTTCGCCAGTAGAAAAATGGTGGCTCTCACACAACCGGCAGCCATGCGAAACATACACGGCGTTGGCAAAACGCTGATCGCAGTCGAATATGCGTACCGTTCTCTAGATGCGTACCCTGCCATTCTCTTCGTCACGGCCACGACTCGCGATCTGCTTGCGATTGAATGCGCCACACTTGCTCCCCTACTGGGCGTACTCAGGAGCGCTGGCGAGAAGCAGAAAGCCGCAATTGATGCTGTTAAACAGTGGTTATCGCGCACGGATGACTGGCTCTTGATTGTTGACGATCTCAACGAGAGTGAACTGGTACAGGATTTTCTTCCAGATCGCCTGCGCGGCCATGTACTGCTGACCACCCGGTTCGCCAATCCGAGAAAACCAATCAAAAGTATTGAAGTCGGAAAGATGACACGAGAGGAAGGAGCACTGTTATTGCTGCGCCGGGCAAAGATCATTCCCACTCACGGCACGCTTGACCTCGCCTCAGAAAAAAGCCGCGCCGATGCTGAGGCGATCTATGAGGCCGTCGATGGCCTGCCGCTCGCTCTCGATCAGGCCGGTGCCTATATTGAAGAACATGAGTGTAGCCCCGCTGATTATCTCATGCTGTTTCAGACCCGTCGAGGTACACTCCTCCAACGCCATAGTATATTCAGCGGATCAGAGAGGCCATCGCTGTCAACGCCCGATCAGAAGCCCTGAATGCAAAAGCGGGATTGGTTTGAAAGCCAATCCCGCTTTTTTTTCTTCATACCTGCTCAGTCCCCTGTGTACCCACAGACACCTGTACGTGGAGAGTTCACGATGGGTAGCATGTCTTCGTAGCTCCACTCGGTGTCCTTTTTCGCGCACTGCTTACAGAGCGCGCTATCCCAGATAAAGTAGCCGCCTGGCTCAGCCACCACCGCCGGTTTGCCGCATTCACGGCAGGGAATTTCGGGCTGGAGGTTCCTGGCGATTATCTGAATAGCATTGCGACCTTTGTGCGCCACGCCCTCGCGCTCCGACACAACGCGCAACTTGAGGTACGTCGTTGAGCCAAAATCGTACTCGTGGGTAAACTTCTGACCGACGGTGAGCGCCTCTTCCAATGGAGTATCCATGTCTCTCTGCCGGGACATTCTACTCTCTACACCTTCCATAGCAGTAGCCAGTAGCATCTGCAAGCGCAGTTCACCCAGCGCCTTCGTCAGCTCAGACCGCATTTCATCTGATAAAGGCAAAGCATTGGGTCCCGGCTCAAGCAAGGTCGAGAAGATGCGGGTGAATCGAGTAGCGATCTCAAGTGGTGAGAGTTCCTCTTCTTCGTCAGGAAATTCGGCCTGCAATAGCTCCTCTATTCTGACTTTGATTTCAGGCGGCACACTGGCAAACAGTTTGTCTTCCTCCTCCTCATCTTCTACGTCCCCCTCGTCTTCCTCCTCTGCTTCAGCCTCAAGCGCCGGTGCATCATTGGGCCAGAACATTCCCCCATCTTCCATAAAAGAATAAGAGACATTGCCTATTCTAAATTCGCTCAGGTGGTCGCAGCACTC
>DASTKE010000423.1:0-21396 GCA_035716105.1 Ktedonobacteraceae bacterium
ATCGCGCTGAAATATATTGCTACCTTCTTAATCCAGTATGGCTTTGGCGTGGGCCTCTATGGACTGTATACCCTGAGTTCGTCATTGATCAATCTTGTTGCCTCTGTACTTAATCTTGGCCTGGATGACGCGATGGTGCGCTATACCGCCATCTATCGCAGTAAACATCGATTAGCTTCACTACAAGCCTTAACCATTTTCTGCACCGCATTGGCCGGTATCGCGGGCATCATCGGAGCGGGTCTGCTCCTGTTTTATACACCCGCGCTGGCAACGCTCTGGTCTGAGCTCAAACATCATGGGCAAGTCGCGCCTAACGCGGTATCGCAGACGATACCGCTGTTGCAGATCATGGCACCCATCGTTCCACTCTTATGCATGCAAGCCATCTGGTTCGGGGGGCTGCGCGGCTTCAAAGCTTTTAAATGGCGCACGATCACCATGAGCGTGATCCAGCCACTGGTGCAAATTATCCTGCTCATTTTCGTGCTGCGTTACTTCCGCAGTATCAGCAGCGTTGCACTGGTGATGCTCATCAGTACGACGGTGACGGCGATACTCAACCTGTACTTTCTCTTTCGCCAAGTGGAGGCCGTTGCGACAGCGGAGCCGAGACAGTATGAGTCTCGCGAGTGGCTCAGCTTTGCCTCATTTAACTTTCTGACCACGATTATCGATACGGTGCTGGACTCCATCGATACCATCCTGCTGGCTGCCTTTGGCCTGCCAAATTCACAACTGGGAGAATATGGAGCTGCCATTCGCCTCAGTTCTTTTATCGCGCTGCCGATATTGACGCTTAACAACATTTTTGCGCCAATGATCGCGGAACTGCACAGCAAGGGGGAGAAAGAAAAGCTGGAGAGCATGTTTAAGGTGGTGACGAAGTGGTCAATTACCTTTAGCCTGCCGATTTGTCTGGTGACAACTGTTTTTTCTCCGTACCTGCTTGGCGTCGCCGGTATTGGATACGTGGCGGCGTGGCCGCTGGTGATTGGCCTGGCGGCTGGCTCGATGCTCAATGCCTGCACCGGCTCCGTTGGCTATATGTTGCTCATGACCGGCTATCAAAGACTCTCGTTTGTGAACTCAATGGTGGCGGTGGTGACGAATATTGTGCTCGGCATCATCTTGACTCCGCATTTTGGGGCGATGGGAACGGCCATCAGCACCGGTCTGGCGATTGCGGTAATGAATCTGATGCGCTTGCTCCAGGTACGATTGCTGCTGAAGATGCATCCCTATCGCTGGGATATCATCAAACCTATCGGAGCTGGCCTGCTCAGCGCGCTGCCAACAGGAGGGCTGCTTTTCCTGCTCAGCCATATAAAATCGTCGTTTATGATTGGTCATGCATTGATCTCTTTTCAATTATTATTGATCCCTGTCTTCCTGGCTGGCTACGCTGGATTGCTCGTCCTGTTCAAAGCCAGCCCCGAAGACGAGATTGTGCTGAAAGCGCTGCGTAAAAAGCTGCGGCGGGGGACGGGCAATAATAAGAACGGCAAGAAGAAACACATGGCACCGGCATAAATATATATCAGGGGGTAAAGTATGCGTACAGTGATTTTTGGGGTTGATGGTCTGACATTTCGGGTGCTACACCCGTTGATTGAGCAGGGGAAGTTGCCCAATTTCCAGAAGCTGGCTCAGCAGGGGTGCGAGGCCATCCTTGAATCGAAATACCCGCCGCTGACGCCGCCGCAGTGGACATCGCTCTCAACCGGCTTGAAGCCTGCCAATCACGGCGTCTTCGATTTCTGGACATACGATGATCCACCGGAACGCGGGCAACCGCGCAAGGCGCGTGTTTTGACGCGGCGCAGGGGCGGCAAAGCTATCTGGAACATCCTCAGTGAATACGGCAAGCAGGTGCTGGTAATCAACGTTCCGGCCACCTATCCGCCGGAGCCGGTGAATGGCATTATGGTTGGCGGCTACATGACGCCGAGCGCAGATGTCGAGTTTACCTATCCGGCCTCCTTCAAAGAGGAGTTGTTTCGCCTGGTGCCGGACTATATCATTGATCTCGGCAATGTCTACGAACGTTTGAAGGTCAGCGGCAAGGTGGGGCCACTGTGTGATGCTGTGCTCGACATGACGAAAAAGCGCATTGAACTGATCCGCTATATGCTCAAGGAGAAGCCCTGGGACTTCTGCTATCTGGCTTTTATCGGTTCCGACCGCCTCCAGCACCCGCTCTGGGAAGAGGTGAGCACGCTCGATGCGCGTACTAACGAGTACTTCATCATGCTGGATGACGCGCTGGGCGAGATTATGGCGATGCTTGGGCCGGAGGACAGCCTGTTTGTCGTCTCCGATCACGGTTTTGGCGGTCACAATACCTACTTTGATATCAACGAGTACCTGTTCCAGAAGAAACTGCTCTTCATGGGTTCTGGCTTCGAGGAGCAGCGCCAGAAGTCGGGGCGCGCCTCCCAGTTCCGGCAGTTCGTCACGCGCCTGGGCCTGCGGCAGGTGGCGCGCAAGCTCAAGCGCTCGCTCAAAACGGCAGGCTTCTGGCCGAAGGAGAAGTTTTCCGAGGGTGGCCTGGAACGCCCGGCGCTCTCTGATATCGACTGGGAGAAAACGCTAGCCTATGTGCCTTCCTTCTCTGGCTTTCCCTCCGGCTACGCGGACATTTTTCTCAGCCCTGACATGACGCAGGAGCAGATCGATGACCTGTGCGCAGACCTCAAGCGCCAGTGCCATCCGAAAAATGGGCAGCCATTGATCGATGCGATCTACACTACAGAAGTGTTCGGCACCGGCCCATTCGCTCCCCGCGAGCCGCACCTGCTGCTCTTGCCCGCTGACGGCATCACTTTCCGCGTAGAACTGGGCAATACCCGCGTCTGGGAAGAACTTGGCAAGTCGTTTGGCTCCCATCACAAGGATGGCGTGCTCTACGCCTACGGTGGCCCCTTCAAGCACGGCTTCAAAGCACCCAACGCGGAGGTCTACGATCTGGTGCCAACGGTGCTGCGCAGTATGAAGCTACCCCTGCCGCACCAGTTCGATGGGCGCACCCTGGACGAGTTGTTCGTGAAGGACGAGCAGGCGCAGCCGGAGCAGGCAGCGGTGGCACCAGAAGAAGGTGGGCTGGCCCGGCGCAAACTCAAGAAACTGACGGAAGTCTAGAACGTAGGGGCGCGATTATGCATTTTGATACATTCATACAGACCAACGTAGGGCCGCGATCGATCGAGGCCCTACGGAGTGTCATAACCGGATTCATTTGTCAATGTTCATGATCGTGCCGGGAACAAGGAGAGAATGAATTATGCGCTCAGTTATCTTTGGTGTTGATGGGCTGACCTATCGTATCCTGCATCCACTGATGGAGCGGGGGGAACTGCCCAATTTTCAGAAAGTGGCGGAGCAAGGCTGCGAGGCGGTTCTCGAATCGAAATATCCGCCGCTGACGCCGCCCGCGTGGACATCGCTTTCGACCGGAGTGAAACCGGCGAAGCATGGTGTCTATGATTACTGGGTTTACACCGACGCGGGACAGCGCGGGGGCAATCGCAATGTGCATGTGCAGACGCAGCGCAGGGGTGGCAAAGCCATCTGGAATATGCTCAGCGAATATGGCAAGCAGGTGCTGGTGGTTAATGTTCCCGCCACGTATCCACCAGAGGTGGTGAATGGCACGATGGTCAGCGGCTACCTGACGCCGGGCATGAATGTCGACTTCACCTATCCCACCTCCTTTAAAGAGGAACTGTTCCGTGTCGCGCCGCGCTACCAGTTGAATTCTAACACGGCAGAGTACGAGCACCTCAAGCTGCAATTGCAGGTTGGGCCGATGGTCGATATGCTCCTGCGTATGACGGAGCAGCGAACGAAACTCATCCTGCATCTGCTGAAGGAAAAGCCCTGGGATTTCTGTTACCTGGCCTACATCGGCGCGGATCGCTTGCAGCACCAGTTGTGGGAAGAGGCGATTGTGCTTGACTCGCGCACGAACCAGTACTATAAAATGCTGGATGATGCGCTTGGGCAGGTGATGGCGCTGCTCGATCCCGATGATGCCCTTTTTATCGTTTCCGATCACGGCTTTCACGGACACAGCAGCTATTTTGATATCAACGAATACCTCAGCAGCAAGGGCTGGCTCACGCTGGGCGATAGCCTGCTGGCGAACCGGAAAAAGGCGCAGCGCAGCAGTGCGTTGAAGCATGTCGCGAATCAATTGGGCCTGCGGCAGGTAGCGCGCAAGATCAAGCGCTCGCTTAAGGCCAAAGGCATGTGGCAACCGGAGGGCCACGACGAGACGCAGCCCTTGCTGGAAGACATCAACTGGGAGAAGACGCTGGCCTACGTTCCTTCACAATCCGGCTTGCAGGGTGGCTATACCGACATTTTCTTGAGTGCTGATATGACGGATGAGCAGATCAGCGATCTCTGCACCGACCTCAAACGTCAGGTTGATCCCAAAAATGGCACTCCATTAATTGATGAAATCTTTACCGAAGAGGTGTACGGAACTGGCGTCTTTGCGCCGCAGGAGCGCCACCTCATCTTGCTGCCGCAGGATGGCATCACCTTCCGGGCGGAACTGGGCAATGCACGAGTGTGGGAAGACATTGGTAAGACATTCGGTTCGCACCAGAAAGATGGCGTGCTCTATGCCTACGGTGGTCCGTTCAAACGTGGGTACAAGGCCCCCAACGCGGAGGTCTTCGACCTGGTACCGACGGTGCTGCGCAGCATGAATCTGCCCTTCCCCTCTGCCTTTGATGGCCGCGTGCTTGACGAGTTGTTCGTGGAAGACATACAGGCGCAGCCGGGGCAAGCAGCGGCTCCAGAGGAGGGTGGGCTGGCCCGCCGTAAACTCAAGAAACTGTTAGAGGTATAGAATTGGAACTTGACGGGATGATGCAAACCCACGTAGGGGCGCGATTTATCGTGCCCACCGCCGACTTATCGGCTGACGGACCGGGGCCGATAAATCGCGCCCCTACGTTATTTTGTGGCAAGGAGAGAGAGCTATGCGCTCAGTTATCTTAGGAGCCGACGGGCTGACGTTTCGCATCCTGCACCCGTTGATGGAGCGGGGAGAACTGCCCAATTTTCAGAAATTGACTCAGGAGGGGTGCGAAGCGATCCTTGAGTCAAAATACCCGCCGCTGACTCCTCCGGCATGGATTTCGCTTTCAACCGGCGTGAAACCGGCACGACATGGCGTCTATGACTTCTGGGAGTACGAGGAACAGGAACAGGAGCAGCAGGAGAGCGGCACCCCGCTCAAGGCTCGCGTCATGACGCATCGCAAAGATGGCAAGGCCATCTGGAACATCTTGAGCGAGTATGGCAAGCAGGTGCTGGTCATCAATGTGCCGATGACCTATCCTCCTGAGCCGATCAATGGCTATATGGTCAGCGGTTACATGACACCCGGCAGCGAGGTGGAGTTCACCTATCCGCCAGCATTCAAGGAGGAACTGTTTGAGGCTGTGCCAGATTACCTGATCGACCTTGAGAATCAGGATGTGTTCGGCGGCAAGAAAAACGAAAAAGGCCAGCGGCTCATCGATACGGTGCTGCGTATGACGGAGAAGCGCATCGAACTGCTCAAGTACATGCTGAAGGAGAAGCCGTGGGACTTCTGCTACGTGGTCTTTGTCGGACCTGATCGCTTGCAGCATTCATTATGGGACGAAATCACCAGCTTTGAGCCAGCCGCGATCGAATATTACCGGCAGCTTGACTCCGCGCTTGGCTTCCTGCTGGAGCAGCTTGCGCCGGATGATACGCTGTTTATCGTCTCCGATCACGGCTTTCAAGGGGCCAGTCGCCTGTTTGATATCAACGAATACCTGTACAGCAAGAAACTGCTGGCCATGCGTTCAAATGAGCAGCGCAAGCGGGCCAATCGCCTCTCGGCCATAAAACAGGCGCTGCGCAAAATTGGTTTGCTGACGCTGGCACGCAAGGCCAGGAAGTCGCTGGCGCGCCGGGGCATTCCGACCGGGGCGCAGCATCTGAGCGTCTATAAGCCGCTGCTGGACGAGCTTGACAGGGAGCGCACGTTGGCCTATGTTCCCTCGCATTCGGGCTTCCCAAGCGGCTTCGCTAACATTTTCCTCAGTCCGAAGATGAGTGCTGAACAGATAGAGGAATTGTGCGCAGACCTCAAGCGGCAGGTTGACCCGCGCACCGGCAAAGCGCTGGTGGATGCGATTTACACGGCGGAAGTCTTTGGCTCAGGGCCGTTTGCTCCCGGCGAGCCGCACCTGCTCGTGCTGCCGAACGATGGCATGACCTTCCGTATGACACTGGGCAATAAGTGGCTCTGGGATGATGCGACCAATGCCAGGGATGCTAACAAACGCTTCGGCGTCCACTTCAAGGACGGTGTGCTTTATGCCTATGGCGGCGGCATCAAACATGGGTACAAAGCGCCCAACGCGGAGGTGTTTGATCTGGTGCCGACGGTGCTGCACAGCATGGGACTGCCGCTTCCCCACGCCTTTGATGGGCGTGTGCTCGATGAGTTATTTGTGGAGCGTACGCAAGAGGAACAACTGGCGACCGCCGAGAAACAGGGAGGCGAAGGCGGTTCAGGCCTGGCAAGACGCAAGCTCAAGAAACTGCAAGAAGTTTAGTAGGGGCGACGCCTTGTGCTCGCCCGCTTTGAGGGGAGTTGGATCCGCCGGGCGTCCGTCTGCGTCCCCCGGACGGCCTCAAGGCGTCGCCCCTACGACTTTCCCTTCGAGGACGGATATCCAATCGCCAGGCAGGCGAGGAAAAGAAATCCCCTCAAGCGCGAAAGCGCTTGAGGGGATTTCTTTTCCTCGCTGGCAATCAGGAGCCGGAGGGTAGTGGGACATCCGGGTCGTCGTCGTGATCGGGACTCAGGACGGTGCCGGGTGGAACAGGTTCCGCGTTGGCACCGACATTGGGGCCAGCGTAAACGCTGGGTGAAATGGGATCGGACCAGGTGGTGGGCTGACCGCTGACTTCGTTCCCTTGAAAGGTGACGAAGAAGGAGTGATTGCCCGTCGGCAAGGTAGTTGTCACCTGGTAGACGGCTCCGGTGGCATATGCGCCTGAGACGTATGTCATAGGGTATTTGGTGTTATCGACGTAGAGCAGGGCGCTGGTTGGCGCGTTGCCTGCGACATTTGTATAGGTCGTCTGGAAGGTGAACTGCGTACTACTCGGCCCCGACGTTGGCGTCACCGACGTTTTTGAGACGAGCATCGGTGTGACCTGCGGGTTGGCGCTGCGCTCGTAAACATCCAGGTCTGAGCCATCGGTGCTATCGTCGAAGAGGAAACGGTAATAGTGTTGTCCTACGGAAAGAGCGTTGGTTTTATATACGTAGATCACGCCTTTCGCATAATTTGTTCCCCCCGTCGAATGCATGGTGTAGGGAACGTCATCGATCTCGACCTGTGTGAGCGTCGGCGGCGTGTTGCTGGGAGAAATGTACTTGACCTGGTAGGTCTCCGTTTGCCCTTGCAGGATGTTGAACGCGCTCAAATTATCGTTCAGTGAGAAGGGATACACGTCAGGACCGGGCATGGGGATGCCATTGAAGGGGATGGTAACGGTTCCCGTCGTATCCGAGAAGGTGAAGGTATAACTGTGCGAACTTTTTGAGAGCGTAGTAACGTACTGGTAAAGCGCATCGCCTTTCGTCGTGCTGACTTTCGTCATAGCATGGTCGACGCCGTCGATGGTCACGTTATGTACAGTCGGCGTCTGTTTCAGAGTGTAGAGGATATCGAAGCTGAAGTTGGTCGTGGTGCTGCCCTGATTAGGCGTAACCGCACCAGCCAGCGTCTTGCCGCCAGTATTCAACGTGGGAATTTTCAGTGCCGTTGAATAGTTAATGAGTGATTGGGTCATTGGAGCTAAAGGCGTCTGACTAAAGTCGAAGTAGTCCATCAGGTCGTCAATCTGAGAGAGAGCGTCGCGTTGACCCAGACTGGGAAGGCCGTAGTTTTCCTCGATGAACTTATCGAACGAACTGAACTCGCCTTGCTGGTGCGAGATGAAGCCAGCTTTCGCATAGGGGGAAATCACGATTAAGGGTACTCGCGGCCCCAGACCGACGTTGTCGATAGTGGGAGGTACCACGTGATCGTAGAAGCCGCCCCAGTCATCCCAGGAGAGGAAGATGGCGGTATTTGACCAGTAGGAACTGTTCATGACGGAGTTGATGATGCCGGTGACAAAGTTTTCGCCGCCCTGTAGTGGAGCGGGTGGATGGTCAGTCAAGCCATTGCCGGACGGGGTAATCCAGGATACCTGAGCCATCTTGCCCGCCTGGACATCTTTGACGAACTGATTGGGGTTGATGATGTTGTCGGGTGAGTTGACGATAGGTTGGATGAACTGCGGGGCATCCCAGATGGGAGCACCACCGTAGTATTTCCAGCTGATGCCAGCCTTATTCAGTTCCTGTGGAATGCTGTTGATGTTATAGCAGGGGAAGGACCAGTAAGGTTCCGGAGTTCCCTGAGCATTCTCAGAAAAGGTCTGACTATTGGCCGGGGAAACACAATCCTGGCTAACGGTATCGTAGAGGCCACCGGTTTGAGCGGCGATCATTGCCAGGTGGTTGGGGGTGCTACCGGCAGCCATAGAGGAGAAGAAATCATCGCCCAACGCAAAATTCTGCGCGTAGAACCAGTAATTGGGTAGATCGCTCTGAGTATACTGGATGTAGCCTCGTGAGGGAAAGCCATCCATTTTTCCACCATCGATGGCCGCGACAGTTTCCGCCGTGCCATGTCCAAGGTCGTTATGCAGGGGGTTGGTTGCGTGCGCCAGATTCGCGTCTCCGTTGGCACCGGGGAAGCGCCCGAAGAGGTTATCGAATGTGTGATTCTCCATCATGATAATCACCACATTTTTGATGGGTGTGCTTGTCGCACCTTGCTTGTGTAGATCCGCGCTGGCATTACCGGGCATAAAGCCTGGTAGGACGCGCCAGGCGGCTACGCCTAGCACAAGCAGGAGGATTATAACGTAACTCCATCGTTTCCACTTAAGCATCGACCTCGGCCTTCTTTCTTTTTCATTGAGCATAAAAAACTGGCCTCGCGTGGCGCAGTACCCTTGCTGCGCCACCTGGTTCTCTTCATCAGACAGGTGAGGCCAGCGAACGATGCCAGGAAGCAGAACCTACGCGCTGCTAGGCGACGGTGGGCTTCATGGCATAAAGAATTCTGTTAAATGAGGCGATATAAACATATCCATTCAAGACGGTCACAGATGCCTTGATAGGACTGTTGAAGGACTTGGTATAGAGCACATTGCCCGTGTTGATGTCTCTTACCTCGAACACGTTGCCGCTTGTAACGCCTGGGTTGCCCTGTGTATCATAGACCAGACCATTGGCGATGATCGGCGCGGTGTAGAAGTGTCCGGGAGTGCCAGAGCGCCAGACGGTCTTTAAGGAAGGGACGGTGGGATCAAAGGTAAAGGCACCAATGGAACCCGCGTAGTTGACGCCCATGACGGTCGCCAGAGATGTAGTGATATACAGAACGCCATTGAGATAGGCGCTGCTGGAGATGCTGCCTTGCAGCCCACCCTTGTCGCCGCCAGGGCCGAGCGATCTTTCCAGAACGGGACCGGCAGTCACATTGGACTCATCAAAGATGTAGTAGATGGTGTTCTTATTGATGCAGCCAAAGTAGGTTTTGCCATTCGAGGCCGTAAAGAGCGTTGGCGATGAGCCAAAATCGGCATCATACTGCCGCTCTGAGGCCGGAACTTGCCAGAACTGCTTGATCGCCAGCGTATTCCAATCGAGCGTCACCACGGCAGCTTCCATCGGTGTGATGTTGACCTTATCGATGGAGCCGGTGGTCACGATCACGGTACCCGTTGCCGGGTCGATGGTAGGAGCGTCCCAGATACCGCCGCCGATGTCGCCGTTCGGCACGATGTCGGCCTGCGCGCTGATCTGCCCGGTATTTTCATCCAGGGCGTAGAGAATGCCCTGTGTGAGTGGATTGTCGCAAAGAGAGGCGATACCCACGTAGACTTTTCCATTGGCAACTGTCGATGAACCCCAGATGTGATCGCTGAAGTTGCCTGCGGTGCCAATCAACTGTTGCCAGATGATAGCGCCGGTAGTGGCATTGAGAGCGAACATGTAGGGGCCGGAGCCGACGAAGATCATGCCGTTGTCATAGGCGGCTGATCCCGAAGGGCCACCACGCGCACTACACTGCTTCGAACGGTAGGTTCCCAGGTTGGTTTGCCAGACCGCCTTCCCTGTTGTTGCGGACATGGCATACATGTAGCCATCCCAGGAGCCTTCATAGAGTATGCCATTCTCGATAATTGGCTCCGCGACCAGTTCAGAGGTTGCAGTGGGTGCCTGGAACTTCCATTTGACCACAAGCGAGGAAGCATTGGTCGAGCTAATCGTTGTCTCGTTGGGATTTACCCCCGTGTGGTCATTGCCGTACATGTAGGTCGTCCAGTTAGCGGTGCCAGCGGCTGGAACGGTTGCCGCCGTCTTTGTCGTTGTGGCTGTGTTTGGAGCAGCCGCGTAGCTTTTCAGATAAAACCTGGATAGTCCTATCAGCGTCATACAGATCGCAACTACAATCACAGCATTGGATAAAGCTTTTTTCCAGATGCGTTTGCGCATAAAGTCTCCCTCACGCAGACAGAACCCGCTGCACGGGTTCTGTCTGCGCTCGTTATAATGTGCTAGTTATGTCCCAGTTGGCGCTGAACTTCAGATACGTCGTAGTAAATCGACTCGCGAACAATCTTGCCCTGCTCGCGCACAACGACGGTTACTCCAGGAATGGAGAAAGAGCGACCGGTGGCGGCCAGACCGGAGAAATGGCCGCTATGCGTGCCGGTAGCGGTCCATTCGACTGTGAGCTGATTGCCATGAACGACGCGGTTGGTCACATTGATCTGCACGTCGGGGAACGCGGCCATGCCGATGCCTTTGCGTCCCATAATCGCGGCGCGTCCGACAAAGGGTTCGGAGTACATGCTGTCCTCAACAACCGCGTGTTCGGCGTAGTCATGATGTAGAGCACTCACGTTGCCCTGTGTCTGATTTGCGAGGTGCGCATCATGCATGCGAAGTTGCTCTCTTGATTGCTCGTGAACAGGAGTCGTCTTCGCTACAGGTGCGCTAGTGACCTGACGTGAGGCGGCGGCGGCGATAGCACCGACACCGGCGGCGGAAATACCCATAGCAGTCAGGGTCATTAAAAAACGGCGGCGAGGAAGCTTCCCGGAACGAACCTCATCAACCATCTGTGGAATGGTATATTCCTCTTCTTGCATGTATTCCTCCCTTTCAAAGTAACCGAAATAACACAACATGGGTCAAAACAACGTAAAAATGTGTGTTGCATCATCCAGGCACATTTTTACTCAAGCCAATTTTCCATAAGAATAGCATAGATAAACGATGGTTGCGGTTAATGCTCAGTTGAAAAGTTGTATCAAACGAACGATTGTGGTTCATTTTTCTCAACCAGAGCCGTTATATCCCCGCTTGCCGATGGTAGGTGCCGGTGTATCATATGCCGCGAGAAACTCTCGCCAATATGTCATGCTGAGCGCAGCGAAGCATCGGAGGCTACCACGTCTTGAGCATGGCAAGCGCAGATGCTGAGCGCAGCGAAGCATGACACGTCTGAGAGGGCTTGTTTCATAGCATCTGATTGATCTACCTCAGAGGTAGATCAATTCGTGGCCTATGATACACCGGCATCTACCGGGTGTATTCACTATGCTGAAATGGTTAGTGGCTGAGCAGGTATTGTTTCACTACCGCACCCATACCAGGAACCGGGCTGTTTTGTCCGCAGGTCCAGTTAAAATCGAAGGTGGTCGGGGTATAGGCGCTGTAGTTTTGGAGCATGTGACCTTCGGTAAACGCATACGCTGTCCAGCTCATGTTATGCGAGGCCATGTAGTTCAAGAAATTGAGCACGACCTGGTTGGCCTGTGAGGGAGCGATATTGTGGCAATTGACCTGCCCGCTGTTCCCGCCTCCCATCAGCGCCCACTCGCCGATAAAGACAGGATAGGTGGTGGACATGAAGCCAAAATCCTTGTTCCAGTCGTCAGGCGTTCTGTTCATCCCGTACTCGTGAATTTCGTAGACGATATTGGGGTCATGAATGACATTAGAGCCGATGTTGTAAAAGGTTTCCGCGAAAGAGTAGCCTTCTACCATGATGATCTGCTGTGCGCCCGTAGAACGGACGGCATCGACCAGCTCCTGCATGCCGGTGAAGGTTTCTCCGTTTTGCTGTCCGCCGTTCAGCCACAACTGCCAATCCTGGGCCGTGTATTGGTCTCGGTTGACGTTGCGCAGCGCAGGCTCGTTGTAGACATCGAAGATCACCATCGGGTTGTTTTTGAAGGTATTCGCCACGGCTTGCCAGTAGGCTTTGAGCTGTGGACGCGGCAAATGGACAGGGTCCTGCGCGTTGTACGGTGGGTTACAGCGATGATCGTCATGGGCCTCGATGACGACGTAGAGGCCAGCCGCGTTGGCTTGCTGCACAGCAGTTTGCAGGCGGCTCATGTAGCTGGTCGGGTTCGCCTGCCACAGCCAGTTGCAGGTGGGCAGACGCAGGGCGTTCATGTGCCATTGCTGGCCCATCACCTTCACAGTGGACGCAAAATCATTGGTTGCCAGTAAGTCGGTTGGACCGGGCTGGGCAACATTAAATACCCCTTCTATTTGCGCGCCACGCAGGATCACTGGACGGCCTGAGCTATCCACGATGCGATTGCCCTGCACGTGGGGTAAACCACTCAACGTGACGGTCGGAGATGCGGTGACTGTCTGCCCTGGTACGATAACCGTTCCCGCGCCAGGCGTTCCCGGCCCTTTTCCTTGCTGTTGTCCCAGCAGAGAGGAGGCAAGCGGTGCCGCTATCAGCGCGACCAGCACTGCCACTGCCACAGCTACGAGGGCGACCAGCAGGTAAATGATTCGTCTTAAATTGCGCGGACTGATATTCTCACCCCTATCTGTTCAACATTGAACATCAGTATTTTTACGGATATCACCATAGCAGACCTGCGCCGCTTTTGCAAATAATTGGGGGTAGAGAGAGAAAAAATTCCCCCCTGTGTTATACGGGATGTGCGACTTCCCCGGATACCGGAGGTATGTGGGTGCTCAGGCGCGGATTGCGGGCGTTGAGCATGTCCATAATCAGCTTGCCGGTGGACTTTCCCCAGGCATCCCAGTTCAGCCAGGTATCATAGACCTTGCGGCTGGACGTGACCAGTTCGGCGTAGCGTTGATCGTCCGCGTAGACGCGAGCGATCAGGGCGGCGTACTCGGCTCCCCCCGCTTCCAGCGGCAGCAGAAAACCGTTTTCGCCCTCCCGCACGGCTCCCGAAACGCCGCCAGTGTTGGTCGTAATCACCGGCAGGCCGAAGGCGCTGGCCTCGCAAAACACCATGCCATAGGTCTCGCCTCGCGTGGGCAAGAAGAGAAAATCGGAGGTTTCAAACAGCCTGTCCAGTTCTTTGCGCTGCTTCTCGTCCTTCTTATTTAAGAAGGGAATGACCGTCAGGCGCGGATGCGCGAACTCGGCAGGAGGTACGCAGCCGCAGACGATGAGTTCGGCATCAATGCCCATCTCGTGCAGTTTGAGCAGGGTATCGAAGGCGATAGCGCCGCCCTTTCTTTCCCAGTCAACGCCCAGGAAAAAGAGCTGGCAATGGCCTGATTTTTGCCTGCGCTGCACCACCTCGATGGGTGGGGGAGCGTCGATATTGCCGCCAAAGGGAACGGCATGCACCTTTTTGCCTGCCTGGTAGTACGTGCGAGCGGAGCGCGCCGCCCATTCCGATGGGTAGAGTGCCAGGCTGGCCTGTTTGAGCGCTAATCCCTCAAGCGCGTCCTGTGCGTCGATTGAGCGCTGAAGCAGCCCTTTGTACTGTGCGTAGTACTCATATAACAGGATGAAGGTCGCATCCTCGATCAGGACGATGGGAATGTCCGTCTCGCAATACGCAATTTCGGTGGCACAACTGGGAGCGATAATTACATCAAACGGTGACTCCGCCAGTTTTTTGGAAAGCTCTTTCGCAAATTGCTTCGCGATATAAAAGCTATGATAGTACATATAGCCTTTTTTGAGCAGCACCTGCGAGCTTTTGTTAAAGGCTTTTCCAAGCAGTAGCGCCCTCAAGTGGATGGGTTCAATGTAGGTCACATCGCCCACGAACGTTTGCATGGCTCGCGCTATATACCTGTTCGTGATGCTCCAAGACGTGAGCTTATCCTGCAATGTCAAAGCAGTTAAGAAGCCTATTTTTAATCGCCTTTGTCCGGCACTCTCCGTGCTCATAAGAACAGTCCCTCTTATTTCTTTCTATATTCATCTGCATGTAGGGGCCGATTTATCGCGCCCATCGCCGATTTATCGGCAAATGCCTGTTGGGCCGATAAATCGGCGATGGGCTCGATAAATCGGCCCCTACGGGTGTGTCCACATTATTTTATTTGTGCGTAACCTGTGCGTAGGCTGCGTCGAGCGGGCGCAGCGCGACAGGCGCATCGTAGCGCTCAAGAATGAGTTGACGAGCATTCTGGGCCAGCCGTTGTGCCTGCGCCTTATCCTGAAGGATGGTGGCGCAGGCACGGGCAAAGTCTGCCGGTGTATCAGCAATCAGGAGATGCTCATTGTGCCGTACATCCAGCCCTTCGCAGCCCATGGTGGTTGAGACCACCGGTACGCCCATCGCCATCGCTTCCAGAATCTTCACGCGCACACCGCCGCCCGACAGCAAGGGAACGGCAAGCAGCGTGGCGTGCTGCCAGAAGGGCGTCGCGTCGGCTACATAGCCGTACACATGCACACCCTCGCAACTCCCGGCCAGCGTTTGTAGCGCCTGTGGTGGTCGCGCTCCCACGATGTCATAGGTGACAGCCGGGCAGAGCGAGCGCAACTGCTGGTATCCCTCGCGCAGCCACCAGATGACGCCCTCGCTGTTGGGAGGCCAGAACATGGTACCAATGGTAAACGCCTGGTTGGCGTGTGGCTCGCGTGCCTCGTAGACCGGCCTGAACTGCTCCGCGTCCACGGTGATTGGCACGACCTCAACCGGTACGGATGCTCCGGCAACCTCACGCAGCGCTTCCTGATCGTGGGCGCTGACCGCCAGCACAACCTGGGCGCGGCGGCAGGCTACCCCCTCTTGCTTGCGCACCAGGCGCACCTCGCGCCCCAGCAGCAGGCGCGCTAGCGGGTTGCTTGCTCCCCTGTGCAAACGCTCAACCACCTGCCACACGGCGTTATGTTCATCGAGGATAACCGTGCCTTTCCAGCCGTGCGGCACGAAACGCATCATGTTGAGCTGGTCGACGTGTAAGACATCGATCTGCTCCTCTGCCAGCAGTTGGCGGACCATGGCTTGCATTTCCGCACGGTCGTCGCGGCGCAAAAGGAAGGAATCGTCGGTCAGCAGGCTTTCCAGCATGAAGCGCACATCGCTGACTCGCGAGCGTTTGATAGGTACCGTAACGACTTTGTGGCAGAATTCGCGCAGCTTTCCAGCATCCTGCACCTCTTTTTCACTACGGACAAAGGTGCAGTAGACGACATCGTGCTGAGCGGCCAGGTGGCGCAGCACCTGCAGCGTTTTCACCTTTGGCCCGGCGTCCGCTGGATAAACAACAACCTGTGTGAGCATCAATACGCGCATCAGGCTCTCCCTTCTCTCTCTGGAATTTTTTCCCGCTTGCGCTTTGCATGAAGCAGGTAGCTGATGCCTTTTGCCAGCGTCGACCACGGGTGTATCAGGTAGTAGAGGAAAAACAGTTGCAACGGCAGGCGTGACGTGTCCATGTAACGGCGAGCCAGAACGGCAGGCGGCGGAAAAAAGGCTGTCAGACCAGCCTGCAACAGGCGCGTTGTGCTATCAACGATGGCATGGTGGGCAACAACGCGGCGTGATCTGCCGCTGGCGCTTGCCAGCACTTGCGCCGGATTGGATATGGTGATGCGTTCCACAAGCAGTCGGCAGAGCAACGGCGGGCGCAGCTTTGTCAGGACGTGCGAGGGGACGGGTACACCGAAGAGATCATGGCACCAGGTACAGCAATAATAGAGCGTGGCTGCCATGTTCTGGTGTTGCGCCGTCCTCACCAGTTCATCCCAATCGAGCGTGTCCCGAAATGCGCGCAGCAAGGCGACGATATCGTAGAGCCAGAGCAGGCGCGTGAAGCCGTGAAAGCGGTAGTGCCAGCAGAGGTAGAGCAGGTGATCGATTGGGTGCAGCGTCAGCGCCTGCTCGCCCAGCACGGTAATGGACTGCGCTCTTGACCAGAGCAGCGCGACATCGAAGTTCGAGCCAATCTCGCTCGCGTGCGGTGCGGTATGCAGTTCGATCAGCACCTCAAGCCAGGAGTCAGGACGTTTAAGCGTAAAGTTGTAGCCGGAACGAGTTTTGTCTATGGTGTTTGAGCGATACTCTTCATAGAACTCGTACCCCATCTGCACCAGCAGGTCGCGGGCGCGGGGGATATCGTTTTCGGAAATGAGCGCGTCGATATCGTGATAGGTACGCAGGTGAGGTCTGGGATAGATCGTATAGGCCAGCGCCGGACCTTTGAAGAGCATGAGCGGGATACCAGCGTCGGAAAAGGCATGCAGGACGCGCTGCAACTCTCCTTCGAGAAACAGGTTTTGCAGCATCTCCGTGCGGTACATCTTCAGGATTTTGCCAGCCACTTTTTTGCCCACCAGTTCGGCCAGTTCCTCCTGCGAGAAATAAGCGCACAGCAGGGGAATAATGCGCGGAATCTCCTCACTCGTGTCCAGATTGAGCGTCTCGCCCCTGGCGCTAGCGTCTGCCATTGCCAGATTGAGCATCCGGGCTAAGGCAGCACGGTCGTCCTGACTGTATGCTGCGCTGGATGGTTGCTGTTCTCCTGTCATCGCTCTGTCTTTGAATGAATTGTTCATAGGCTCGGCAACAGGTGTCTCGTTATCGATCACTGGCACATCCTTCAAGGTTGTCAAAATCATATATATTCACTGGCACGCAACCTCCGTATGGGCGGGGTTTATCCCCGCCCGCAGCCAGGAGCGAAGCAACTGGCTTGCCGCCCCTGGAACCACGCCAGTTGCTTCGCTCCTGGCGCGGGCGACCACCAGGGTCGCCCCTACGTTCGCTCATCCCGTTGCTGGATTCATTTGTGAAATCTCATTATCGGCTGATAGCCGGGCCGATCAATCGCGCCCCTACGATCGGTTGCTTGCAACTATTTCATGCTGTTGTGTTCTGGCGACCGGTTTTCTATTCCGGTGCCTGGTGTGCTCCGCGATGGCTTGCTGGTAAATGGCGACGAGCCGGTCAGTCACCGCGTGCCAATCGTGATGCTGCTCTACGTATTCGCGACCGTGCTGGCTCAGCGTGGCGCGTAGGTGCGCATCGTCCATCAGTTGCAACGTCGCTTGCGCGAACTCGTCGGCGGAGTTGGCGATGAGCAGGTCGCGACCGGGGATGGCTCCCAGTGATGCGGCGGCCTGCGCGGCCACAATCGCCGGAGTACCAAGCGCCATGGCCTCCAACACCTTGTTCTGAATGCCAACGCTGTAGACCATTGGACTGAGCATCACTTCGGCGCGGCCAACGTAGGGACGCATATCCTTCACGAACCCGGTTACTTCCACTCGCGGATCGCGTGCCAGTTGCTGGATGGCCTGCGGTGGCTTGCTGCCGACAATCGTCAGGGTGGCCTCTGGTCGCTGCCGCCAGATGAGCGGCATGATCTGCTGGTAGAGGTAGAGCGCCGTGGCGACGTTGGCGTGGTAGCTCATCTTGCCAGAGAAAACGATATTGTAGCGGCGGCGCTCCTCCTGCGAGGGTCGGAAATAGTCCAGGTCAACGCCGTTGGGCAAGACCGCGAGGCCAGTTCCCAGTTCCTCGTCGCTGCTCAATGGATCGTCGTGCTGGCTGCGGCGCAGGTCGATCATGGCCCGGCGGTCACGTTCCGATGTGATAACCACGTGGCGCAAGTGGTGTAATAGTCGCGCTTCGTAGTGTCGAGTTCGTGTGTGTTCCAGCCAGGCTCCCGCACGTACCTTCACATTCGGCCCACTCGTAATTGTCTGCTTGAAAAGCAAGCTGATGCAGTCAACCGCGTCCCACACGAAGGGGTACTGCGCGGCCAACGGCTCCATCGAGGCAATGCCGCGCAGGTGCTCGACGTGGATCACATCAAAGGCGCGCTGCTGGCAGAGATGTTGTACCGCCTGCGTGAAGCGCGAAGAGCGGGCATAGGCCACCTGAAGAGGCTGTGATGTGGGCAGGGCCAATCCACAGCGCAGCAGCGCCCGCGTTTTCTTTTCCGAAACCACCACAACTTCAAATCCTTGCTGCCGCAGTAGCTCGACATCGGCCATTTCCTGCTCTGAGGCGCACTGGGTGATGATGGTTACATCATGGGCAAGCCGCAGTTGCGCCAGGAAGCCGTAGCTTCTCACGCGGATACGGGAAGGTGGATAGGGTGTCCCAAACAGAATACGCATATGGCCTCTTTTGAAAATAAGTATGCAAACACTGTCGTTGATTGATTGATGTGCATGGTTCGATGCAGTCTAAGTACTTCTACCGCTTTTTACACAACCCCCTGACTAAAGTGTAACAGTCTCTCTACACAGAAGAAGCAAAGCAGTGGTAAAGACTCGGTTACAAATTGCCGATATCTGTAGTGGTTTCTTAACCGACACATGACCAACACACAGCCGACGCCTCCTGCATGAATGGGAATGGTACCTTAGTTCCCTCACCTTGCGCTTTGCTTGTCTGCTCAGTACACTGGTGAGGGAACGAAACTGGACGAATGTATACTTATCAATTCGGCTCGTTGGATAAAAAGTAGATACGTAAAAGGGTAAAAACGATGCGCGTGTTATTACTCAGCAATCTCTATCCGCCGTATATACGGGGTGGAGCAGAAATCACGGCTGGCGATATCGCCACGGGCCTGAAGGAACATGGTCATGAAGTGAGTGTGCTGACGAGCTGGGACGGCTTGCCCGCTGCTCAGCAGGAGGGTACTATCTGGCGCACGCTGCGCGTTGCCGATCCAGCGCACTTCGATCGGCACCTTCCCATCGTAGGACAGTTCCAGAGCCTCATCAATTATCGCCAGCAGTACTATTGTGCCGAAAATGCGCGAGAGCTGCTGAGAGCCGTGGCCGAGACGCAGCCGGATATCTTGTATATCTGGGAGATTAACGGCCTGGGTATCATCTCTTTGCTGAGAGCATTGCCGAAGTTTTCGTTTCCCATCGTTTTTCACCTGGGCAGCTACTGGTGGCAGTACATTCATTCACCTGAGACCGAGTATTCACACCTGCGCCTGCGCCGGCTGAAGAAACTGCTGATCGGCTCTGTTCCTCCGCTGACCTACACCTCGCTCATCGCGGTCAGTGGCGCGGTCAAGCAAGAATATGTGAAGGCAGGCTGCGATGCTGAGCGTATCGAGATCATCAATAGCGGCATCGACCCGCGTTTTATGGATTTACCCCGAACGGAGAGTTTCGCTGAGATCAGTACAGTTGGCGGTGCGAACGAGGCGAATCCTTACGCGACAAAGCAGGGGACGCACCTGGTGTATGCCGGGCGCATACGGGTTGAGAAGGGCATTCTCACTGCATTGAAGGCGCTCAACCATCTGGTGGAAGAGGGCAGAAGCGCTTTCCATCTCAGCATTTTTGGCGAGGGTGACGAGGTGTACATCAACGAACTTCAGAGCTATGTACGTGAGAAAAACCTGTCCTCGTTTGTCACCTTTCACGGCAAAGTTCCGCAGGATGATCTGATCAAATACTACGACCTTTCTGACATCATGCTTGTGCCGTCGCTCTGGCAAGAACCTTTCGGTCTGGTAGTTGCCGAGGCGATGGCTCGCGGTCTGCCCGTGATTGCCTCAGATGTGGGTGGCCCGGCAGAAATGATAACGCACAGCGTGGATGGTCTGCTGTTCGAGCCGGGAAACGAGCAGGCGCTGGCCGAAGCCATCGCGCGGTTGCTTGACCACCCGGAGGAGCGGCAGCGACTCTCACAGGCGGGGCATACGACAGTGAGGGACCGCTTCACCATCGCGGAAAACATCAGGCGAGCCGAGCAGCACCTGTTGCGCGCCGTTGACGGAAGGGGTGGCGTGGTGACGACCAGCGGAGTGCCGTGAGTTAATGGCGGAGACGAAATCAGTGTAGGGGCCGATTTATCGTACCCACCGCCGATTGATCGGCTATTGCCTGAAGGGCCGATCAATCGGCGGTGGGTACGATAAATCGGCCCCTACGATGGTTCCACACCATTGCTGGATTATTTTGTCAAATAGCATTAACCATGCTACCTTCTGATTGCTCGTAGCAGACAATAGGCGATGAGCAGGAAGGCGAGGTCGAGGGCGAGCAGGATGCCGAGGGCAAAGTCGATATGCGTGGCGATAGCGGCGATATTGAGCAGCAGGGTCTTGTTGAAGACGAGCAGCTTGAAGTACCAGAGGGTGAGGAGCACGATGATGGTCAGCCCCAGCAGGACAAAGACGAGCCAGCGAGCGCCCTTCCAGTCCTGGCGGCTGGGCCAGAGTTCGGAGGTGACAGTCAGGATGAGGTAGGGGGCGAAGAGCAGCGTCCACCAGGGCCAGCCGGGCCGCAGCAGTTGGAAGTGGTTGTCCAGCAGGTTGTATTCCCAGAGGTTGTAGCCGGTGGCGACCCAGTAGAGCAGGATGAACATGCCGATGCCGCCAAAGAGCGGGGCGATGGCGCTCAGGCCGTCGCCGATGTTGCTCATGATGCGCCCCTGCGGACGCACGTATTGCACCTCGCCCAGTTGCAGCGATTGTTTTCTGCCGGCGCTTTTGACGACGCGCCCATCGGGAAGACGCTGCACCATTGGCTTGATGCGGAAGAGGGCGATGCTGGTGATGCGGAAGCCGAAGGGGCGCAGCAGCAGGACGATGAAGGCGTGGCTGAGTTCGTGGAGTATGACGCCGGGCGAGTTCATCCAGAACCAGATCAGCAGGCCGCGCTCTCTGAACAGGAAGTAGCCGATCTGGTCGACGTGCTGGCGCAGGCCCTTGCGAGTGAGGCGCAGGAAGAGGAAGAGGATGACGACGCCTGCGATGATGAGCCAGGGTTTATATGGTGCGATTTGCGCGTTCAGCGTAGGGTCCATAGTTTTTCTTTTCTCCTGCTGCCCGTATCCCTTTTTTCGAGTGTTGCAATATGTATTGTAGTCAGTATTGTTGGCTTAGTCAATCGAACTTTTTCCCTATTTTTGTGTTATGAGCGTTTTCCGTGGGTGGCTGCTCACCGCTGCGCGGTTCGCAAGGTCTGAAAGCGCGACTGGACGGCCCGAAAGCGCGCTTTAGGGCCGTCCAGTCGCCCTTTCAGAACT
>DASTKE010000424.1:0-3330 GCA_035716105.1 Ktedonobacteraceae bacterium
ATGCCGGTGAAGCCGAGAAAGCTGAGGTCGTTAACCTGCGCCAGCAGGGGGGCCAGGCCGCAAAACAGCGAGCCGATACCAAAGATAGCCAGGCAGAGCAAAAAGATTCGGCGGCGTCCGAAGATATCAGAGACGCGGCCCATCAACGGCATAGCGATAATAAATCCAAGCAGGTATGCACTGATGATCCAGGCGGCATGATCAAGCTGGGTAATCGGTATTTGCAGGTCGGTGACGATCTGTGGCAGGGCTGTCACCACTACCGTCTGGTCGAGCGCTGTGAAGAAGACGCAGATACAGGCAATGGTCAGCGCCAGCAAGGCAGCGCGCTTGTTCCCGGCGCTTGCTCGCCCTGGCGTGGTGATCTTCTTCAGTGTATTGGTGATTTGCTCAGGCGAGAGTTTCTGGGCCAGAGAGGAGCTATGCTGCTCCGGTTGGCCTTCGTCTGGATTGGTATTGTCCTCTCCTGTCCCTGTCGCGGCACCGGCAAAGTTCCGCTTGCGCAGGGTTGAGGAGGTTTCCTGGTCGTCCTCTAATGTATACATAATTTCGTTCTCCTAACCAGGGCATAGATAAGGATTGGGCCAAGTGCTCATGCGTTGCCAGCAACGCATGAGCACTTGACAAAGGTTATACCTGCGGAGCAGTAATCGTGATATTCTCGTTATAATTTGAGATGGTAAACAGGCGGGTGGTCTGGGGCGTGTCGCCCGTGGCGGCTTCGCCCGTCACTTTGACCTGGTAGACCAGCCCATCGGACTTGCCGACGCAGGCCGAGGTCGCCAGCATAGTGCCAGCCGGAACGCCGCCACCGGTAAAGAAGGCCAGGTACTTCGCGTCGAGCTGGCCTGAGACACGCCAGCATGGCGTGCCGTTCACAGTATCATCGGTGGGCTGCGTCACGTTCTGCACCTTGCCCAGCAGCGAGATGATGCCTGTGTTCGGGTTCGTCAATGTGCGCGGGTCGAGCAGCCCCTTGATGACGCGCCACTGTCCCGTAATGGGGTCGGTGATATACTGCGTGTCGCCGATGCTGACGAGGTTCACCGTCACAGGCTGACCGGAAAGCACGACGGTCGCCTGCGCCTTGACCTTATCCGGCATAATCACATCGCCATTGGCAGCGCGAATCTCTATCTGTCCGCTGCTGGCGCTGGCCGTGCCAGCATTTTCCACCTGCATCACTACGTGGAACGCCTTCACCGTACTATAATTCTTCTTGACGGTTGCTATCAACTGCTGCGTCGTTGGCTTCTTCGCCAGACCGACGGCATCGGCGTGCTGCCAGGGCGGTGAGCAGCCGACAATCAGCAGCGCGCTGCCCAGAAAGAGGGCAGCGAACGCCAGGGCGCGCCTTAATGAAAGAGTGGATGAAAACATTGTATGCCTCCCCAAATCTAATACAACCAAATCTGTTCTGTACGTGTGTGCGACAGAATAGTCTTGCTGTATCAATACAACGCGCCCTCCTAGCCGTTTCGCGGTGTCCGGTACTTTATGGTACAGCATAACATATCGGGACATATTATGCGACATTCAGGCAGGTTTATCTATCTACTTTTCGATAAAAGAAAGGTGCTAAAGCCACTCGACAGGCGGCTTCGTGTATGTTACACTGCTCGCATAATCTTTTATTGCGGAGTTTATTGTATGCCGGGTGAATATGATGATACGCTCAAACGTTTAATCAACGAGAACAAACAGGACTTTGCGGATTGGGCGATGAGAGGCAAGCATGTCCGCGTTATTGCCAACAGCAGGCGTGCTACCGAATTCAAACGCACAATAATTGCCGATGCGATTATTGAGGTGGAGATCAATCGGCACCGGGCGCTACTGCACTTTGAGTTTCAGGTGGAGAATGACGAGGATGTGCCGGTGCGCGTGCTGGAATACCATATGCAGGCCAGGCGCGAGTACAAACTGCCGGTCTATTCCACAGTGATCTACCTCAAGAAGAATGGACAGGTGCCGCAGTCGCCGTTGAACTGGCCTTTTCCAGAAGAGGAAGATGTGCTATCATTTCGATATAAGGTGATCGAACTGGCCGAAATGTCAGCCGACGAGTTGCGAGCGCTGAACTTGCCGGGCCTGTTGCCCCTGATGGTCCTCACCGAGGACGGAGCAACTCACGATGTTATCGAAGAGATTATTGCCGGCCTGGAAGCAGCACATCGCCAGAACTCGATGGTAACGGCGAGAATGCTGGCCTCGCTGGCCTTTAAGAAGGCGGGCGAGGCCGAGCAAGACTGGATTATACGGAGGTTTGGTCAGATGAGAGATCGTTTACGAGATACCCCGGCGTATCAGGAAATCCTTGAAGAGGGACGGGAAGAGGGAAGACAGGAAGTGGTACAGGATTTACGTGAGATACTTGTTAATGTTGTTCAGATGCGTTTTCCAGAGATCGTGGCACTGGCGAAAAAACAGGGGAGCGCTATCAATGACCCAAAAAGGTTGCGACAACTTATTAACAGGATGTTCTCTTCACCGACGCTGGAGCAGGCAGTAGAGGACTTGCTCGATGTGCCTGAGACGGACGAGAAAGCCAGTTAGAGGGGAGTCGTAGGGGCGGCGCCCTTCATGGATGAGAAGGTCAGTTAGCATCGGGTTCTGACAGAGCAAGGGAACCGGACAAAGAGAAGCTCTGCAGTATGGCACCGCAGGGCTTCTCTTTGTCCGGTTCCCTTGCTCTGTTTTAAGCTGCTTCTGGGACGAGGATGCCGCGACCGCGCAGGCGACCACTGTCGAGGTCGTGGATGGCGTCGAGAGCGGCATCGAGCGGGTAGACCGCCGTGTGCAGCGTGACTTTCCCCTGGGCTATGAGCGTCATCAGTTCAACGAGATCGTTGTAGTTGCCGACCAGGTTGCCGATGAAGTTGATCTCGGTGGAGATGATGTCGATGGTGGGAACATTCAGGTTGCCACCGTAGCCGATGATATAGTGCGAGCCTGCGCGACGTAACATGGCTACGGCATCCTGCTGCGCTCCCTGCTCTCCAACGAAGTCGATGACGGCCTCGACTCCCTGCCCATCGGTGATCTCTTTGACCTTTCCCACGTGGCTACCATCGGCGACGACGGTGTGATCGGCCCCCCAGTTCTTCGTCAATTCGAGCGCTGCCGGAGAGCGATCCACCACAATAATTTTCGCGGGCGTCAGCGCCTTGAGACACTGGACTCCGATGTGGCCGAGGCCACCCGCACCGAGAACCGCGACTTTTGTGCCGGGATAGAGGTTGGCCGCTGCTTTCTTGACGGCGTGGTAGGCGGTCAGGCCGGCGTCGGCGAGGGCGGCGATATCTTTGGGATGCAGGCTGGGGTCCAGTT